>WGAH01000710.1 GCA_015489145.1 Deltaproteobacteria bacterium | reverse complement strand
GGGGGAGATCGTGCAGGCGAGGAGGAGCAGCGCGAGCATGGGGGCATCCTAATCCGCGGGCGCGGGCCGGGCCCGGAGGCGCGGGATAGGGCGGGGCCATGCAGATCGATCCCGCCAGCCTGCCCACCCGCGAGGTCTACGCCCTGCTCACCTCGGCGATCGTGCCGCGGCCCATCGCCTGGCTCGGCACCCGGTCGGCGGAGGGTGTCGACAACCTCGCGCCTTTCTCCTACTTCATGGGTGTCGGCTCCCGGCCTCCCTCCCTGGCGGTGTCGGTGGCCCGGGCGCGGGGCGCGGGCGGCCTCGTGTTGAAGGACACCGCCCGGAACATCCTCGACACCGAGGTCTTCACGGTGTCCATCGTCTCCCGGCCGCGGGTTCGCGCCATGGCCGTCACCGCCGGTCGCTGGCCGCCCGAGGCCGACGAGTTCGCCGAGGCCGGGCTGCGCGCGGTGCCCGGCACCCGGGTGGACGCCCCCTGGCCCGAGGGGGCGCGGGTGGCGATGGAGTGCCGGCTGCTCCGGCACGTCGACCTCGACACGACCTCGCTGTTCGTCGGCGAGGTGCTGCTGGTGCACGTCGACGAGGCCGCGCTGGCCGCCGACGGGCGCACGGTGGATCCCCGCGCCCTCGACCCGGTGGGCCGCCTCGGCGGCGACCTGTACGCATCCCTGGGCGAGCTGTTCGCCGTGCGCCCGCCGGCGGTGGACGGCGGTTGAGCCCCCGCCGGGCGGGCGCGTCGGCCGATCGCCGCCGGGCGGTGGCGGGGCGGCTCGCGGCCCTCCTCCTCACCGCCTGCCGGGGCGAGCCGGACGCCCTGCGCTACCGCGAGGCCCTCGCCGGGGCGGCCACCTGGGCCGAGGCGCGGGAGGCCTGCGCCGGCATGCGCGACGAGGGCGGGCGGTCGGACTGCCTGCTGGCGGCCATGGACCGCTTCGACCGCCTCGACGCGGCGGGCTGCGCGACCCTCGGCGACCCGGTGTGGGCCGACGAGTGCCGCTTCCGGCTCGCCGAGCGCCTGGGGGAGCGGGGGGAGCTGGCCCGCGGTCTCGCGCTGTGCGCCCGCACCCGCTTTCGCCGGGACTGCCAGTGGCACCTCCTCCAGGACGAGGCGGAGCGGGGGCTGGGGGAGCCGCCGGCGGTGGCCGAGGCCCGCCTGGACGCCTTTTCCGGCGCCGTGGCGCTGCCGGACGCCGGCGGGCAGTTCTGGCTCATCCGCTTTCGCGAGGCCGCCGCGGCCGGCGAGCCGGCGGACGAGGCGAGCTGCGAGGGCCTGCGACGCCCCGAGGACTGCCGGGCCGGCCTGCGCCGCTTCCTGCGGGAATCCCTGGACCGCGCGGCGCGAGGCGGCGGCCTGGACTGCGTCGCGGGCCTGGCGCCCCGGGTGACCCGGCGGGGCCGGCCGGTCTGGTCGGAGGGACCGTTCACGCGGTCGGTGGTCGCGGCCTGGCTCGCCGAGCGCTGCGCCGCTGGTGCCGGCGACCCGCCTCCGGTATCGTCGGCGGCCGGTGGCCCGCGCGCCGGGCCGGAGGCGGGGAGGTGAATCGGTGGCCGACGAGTCCTACGAGATGTTCTGGGATTGCCCCCAGTGCGGCACGAAGGAGCTGCTGGGGCTGACCCACCGCTACTGCCCGACCTGCGGCGCCCCGCAGGACCCGGACGCGCGCTACTTCCCGCCCGAGGACCGCAAGGTCCTGGCGAAGGACCACGTCTTCGCCGGGGCGGACCGGGTCTGCCCGGCCTGCGACACGCCGTGCTCCGCCCGCGTCGCCTTCTGCCCGAGCTGCGGCCACCCCCTCGACGAGGCGAAGGAGGTCGCGCGCCGACAGGACGCGGTGGTGGGCGGGGAGCGAGCCGGGGAGCCCCCCGCGAAGGCACCGGCGGCGCCGCCCCGCAAGGGGCGTGGCCGGGCGGTCGGCTGCGTCGGCTGCGGGGCCGGGCTGCTGGTCGTCGCGCTGGTCGTCGCCGTCGCGGCCTTCCTGATGCGGACCCGCCCCGAGACGGCCACGGTGCAGGCTCACGCCTGGAAGCGCGCGATCGCCGTCGAGAAGTACGAGCTGGCCCGCGACGCCGGCTGGTGCGACGCCCTGCCCTCCGGGGCGAAGGTGACGGATCGGACGAAGAAGAAGCGCTCCACCCGCAAGGTGCAGGACGGGCAGGACTGCACCACCCGCAACGTCGACCAGGGCGACGGCACCTACCGCCAGGAAAAGGACTGCCAGCCGCGCTACCGCGAGGAGCCGGTCCTCGACGACTGGTGCGCCTACACGGTGCCGCGCTGGGTGGTGGACCGCACCCGCGAGGCGAGCGGCAACGGGCTCTCGCCGGCCCCGGCCTGGCCGGAGGTGCGCGTGAAGAAGTGCGGCGCGACGCGCGTCGGCTGCGAGCGCGAGGGCCAGCGAACGAGCAGCTACACCCTCACCCTCCGCTTCGCCGACGGCGACACCGACACCTGCGAGGTGCCCGAGGGCCGCTGGAAGTCGCTGAAGGACGGCGATTCCGTCGAGGTGGAGCGGCGGGTGGTCACCGGAGGCGTGGACTGCGACGCGCTGCGGTAGCCGGCGGCGGGGCCGCCGGGACCGGCTCAACCGGCGAGCAGGGCCGGGTTCTCGACGAGGCGGCGCAGGGCGGCGAGGAAGCGCGCGCCCAGGGCCCCGTCGATCACGCGGTGATCGCAGGTCATCGTCGCGCGAAGCCGCCAGCCGACGGCGAGCTCCCCGGCCTCGGTGACCACCGGCTCCCGCCGCAGGGCCCCCACCGCGAGGATCGCGGCCTCGGGCGGGTTCTGGATGGCGGTGAACCAGTCGATGCCCATCATGCCGAGGTTGGAGATCGTGAAGGTGGCCCCGGTGTACTCGCTCGGGTCGAGCTTGCGGGCGCGGGCGCGCTCGGCGAGGGCGCGGGCCTCCTCGGCGATCGCGGACAGCCCCTTGCGGTCGGCCTCGCGGATCACCGGCGTGATCAGGCCGTCGGGCAGGGCCACCGCCACGCCGATGTCCACCCGGCGGTGCCGCAGCACGGCGCTCTCGGTCCAGGTGGCGTTGACCTCGGGCACCTCGCGCAGGGCCAGGGCGACGGCCTTGACGAGGATGTCGTTGTAGGACACCGCCCGGCCGGCGGCCTTGAGCTGCCCGCGGAAGGCGACGAGGGCGTCGGCGTCGTAGGTGACCGACAGGTAGAAGACCGGCGCGTCCAGCCAGGCCTCCTTGAGCCGGCGGGCGATGGCGGCGCGCATGGTGGAGTGGGGCACGGCCTCGGGCTCGGCGCGCGAGGCCGGGGCGGGAGCCGGGCGCGCCGCGGCCTCGACGTCGGCGCGGAGCACCCGGCCGTGGGGACCGGAGCCGCGCACCGAGGCCAGGTCGACCCCGAGCTCCCGGGCGGCCCGGCGGGCGGCCGGGGCGGCGCGGACGGCGGGACTCGGAGGCTCGAAGCCCTCGGGGGGCTCCATGATCGCCGGGTCCACCGGGCGCCCCATCCAGGTGAAGGGGCGCAGGCCGGGGGTGGCGGCCGGTTCCGCCGGGGCCTTCGCGGGCGCCGGCTCGCTCGGCTTCGCGGGAGCGGCGGGCGCCGGAGCGGGGCCTTCCTCGGCGCTCGGCGCGGGCGGGCCGGCCGGGGGCGCGGCCTCCTTGAGCCGCTCGAACTCGGCGAGGAGGGCGCTGACGTCCTCGTCCGGGCTCTTGCCGAGGATGGCGATGGGGCGCCCGGCGGGCACCTCCTCACCCTCGGCGGCGAGGATGCGGAGCAGGTAGCCGGCGTCGAAGACCTCGACCTCCATCGTCGCCTTGTCGGTCTCGACCTCGGCGATCACGTCCTGGGGGACGAGCGCGTCCCCCTCGGCCTTGCGCCAGGCGACGATGCGGCCCTTCTCCATCGTGGGAGAGGCCTGGGGCATTTCGAAGAAGCTCGGCATCAGCGCCTCCCGAGGGTGGCGAGGACCGCGTCGACGATGCGGTCGGGGTTCGGCATGACCATGCGCTCCAGCTCCGTGGCGTAGGGCTGGGGCACGTCGCGGTTCGTCACGCGGCGAACCGGGGCCTCGAGGCTGTCGAAGCAGGCCTCCGAGACGCGGGCGGCGATCTCGGCGGCCACCCCGCTGAACGGGAAGCCCTCCTGCACCACCACGCAGCGGCCGGTGCGGCTCACCGAGGCGAACAGGGTCTCGTGGTCGAGGGGGCGCAGGCTGCGGAGGTCGAGCACCTCGACGCTCACGCCGTGGTCGGCGGCGAGACGGTCGGCGGCGGCCTCGACGTTGAAGATCTGCTTGCCCCAGCTCACGAGGGTGAGGTCCTCGCCCTGGCGGCGCACCCGGGCCTTGCCGAGGGGAACCAGGTACTCCTCGTCGGGGACCTCGCCGCGGACCCCGTAGGTCAGCTCGCTTTCGAGGAAGCACACCGGGTTGTCGTCCCGGATCGCCGCCTTGAGCAGCCCGTAGGCGTCGGCGGCGTCGGCGTAGGTGACGACCTTGAGGCCGGGGAAGTGGGCGTAGAGGGCGTCGACGGCGGTGGAGTGCTGGCTGCCGAGGTTCTCGGCCGCGCCGTTGGGACCCCGAAACACGATGGGAACCGGGAACTGCCCGCCGCTCATCTGGTAGATCTTCGCGGCGCTGTTGACGACCTGGTCGAAGGCCACCAGCGAGAAGTTCCAGGTCATGAACTCGATGATCGGCCGCATGCCCGCCATGGCGGCGCCGATGCCCAGGCCGGCGAAGCCCGCCTCGCTGATCGGCGTGTCGACGACCCGGTCGGGGCCGAAGCGGGCGAGCATGCCCTGGCTGACCTTGTAGGCGCCGTCGTAGTGGCCGACCTCCTCGCCCATGAGGAAGATGCGCTCGTCGCGCTCCATCTCCTCGACCATGGCCCGGCGAAGGGCCTCGCGGATCTGGAGGGTCGCCATGTCAGGCCTCCTCGGTGAGCCGGTGGCGCGGGGCGGCCTCGCCGACGCCGAGGCTCGTGCGCTGGGGCGCGTAGGTGTAGTCGTAGAGCGTGGCCGGGTCGGGATCGGGGCTCTCCTCGGCGAAGCGGTAGGCGTCCTGGGCGATGGCCTCGACCTCCTCCCGCACCGCGGCGAGGCGTTCCTCCGAGACGCCGTGGCGTTCCCGAAGGCGCTGCTCCGAGATGAGGATCGGGTCGGAACGCTTCTTCTCGTCGAGCTCTCCCGGCGGCCGGTACTTGGCCGGGTCCGACATCGAGTGGCCGCGGAAGCGGTAGGTGATCACCTCGAGGAGCGCCGGGCCGTGCCCCGCGCGCGCCCAGGCGGCGGCGGCGCCCACCCGGTCGCGCACCGCCTCGACGTCGAAGCCGTCGACCTGCTCGTGGGCCATGCCCACGCCGAGCGCCCGCAGGCTCAGGTTCGTCAGCGCCGACTGGCGGTGCAGCGGGGTGCCCATCGCGTAGAAGTTGTTCTCGCAGATGAAGACGACGGGCAGCTTGTGGAGCTGGGCGAGGGCGAGGGCCTCGAAGTAGGCGCCCTGGTTGGAGGCGCCATCTCCGAAGAAGCACACCGCGACGCGGTTCTCGCCGCGTGCCCGGGCGGCCCAGGCCACGCCGTTGGCGAGGGGCACGTGGCCGCCGACGATGCCGTGGCCGCCCAGGAAGCGCGCCCCCCGGTCGAAGATGTGCATGGACCCGCCCTGGCCGCGGCTGGAGCCGGTCTCCTTGCCGAACAGCTCGGCCATGACCGCCCGGGGGGAGACGCCCTTGGCGATGGCGTGGCCGTGCTCGCGGTAGGCGGCGATCCACCAGTCGTCCCGGGTCGCGGCGGCGGCGCCGACGGCGACGGACTCCTGGCCGATGTAGAGGTGGCAGAAGCCGCGGATCTTTCGGAGGGTGTAGGCCTTGGCGGCCAGCTCCTCGACCCGCCGGATGATCAGCATCTCGCGGTGCAGGCGCAGCAGCTCCTCGGCGTCGACGGGCGGAAGCCCGGACTCCGCCGGCAGCGCCGGGGCCTGCTCGGTTCGGGGTTCGCTCAAGGGGACCTCCTTGCGGGGCATGACGTACCCCAGGGCGCGGCCGGGTCAACGGGGTCGAGGGGCCGCGCGCGGGAGGATACGGGAAGGGGGCGCCGGAGCCCAAGGTGGAGGCGAGACATGGACGACGCGATCCTCACCCCCGAGCAGCGGGCGATCCGCGACGAGGCCCGGGACTTCGCCCGGAGCGTGCCGCGGCAGCTCATCCTCGACATGGACGCCGACAAGGTCGACTTCCCCCGCGACTTCATCCGCGAGGCGGGGCGCCGCCGCCTCATGGGCTGCCGCTACCC
>WGAH01000709.1 GCA_015489145.1 Deltaproteobacteria bacterium | reverse complement strand
GCCGAGGCGGAGCGGGCCTCGCCGGCTTCGGCACCCGGCCCTTCGGCGGCGGCGAGCCCGGCCCCACCGCGACCCGTTCCCGCCGCGACCGCCGAGGAACCCGCCCGCGCGGCGGCCCGGCGGCCGGCCGTCGCCCCGGAGGCGCCGCCCGCCGACGTGGTGCAGCCCTACATCCAGCCCGCGGTCGAGACGGCCCCGGCGGAGGAGGCCGCGCCCGGCGCCGCCGCCGCGGAGCCGCCGCCGGTCGCCCCGGCGGGCGGAGAACCCGCCGAGACCCCGGAAGGAGGTCCCTCGGAGGCGGCGGATGCGGCCGCGCCCGCCGAGGTGCCCGCGGAAGCCGCCGCCGGCGCGGGCGCCGAGGCGCGGGCCGAGACCACCGGCCTGCTCACCATCAGCGCCATCCCGCGGTCCCAGGTCCTCGTCGACGGCCGGTTCATCCGCTACACGCCGCTGTTTCGCTACAAGGTCGAGGCCGGCAGCCGCACGGTCACCCTGCTCGCCGAGGATGGTCGCCGGTTCAGCTTCCAGGTCGAGGTGCCGCCCGGCGGGCAGGTGCGGCGGGTCTACTCCTTCGACGAGGGCACCTTCATCCGGCGGTGACCGCGGCCGGCGGCCTCAGCGCGGCATCACCGTCGGCGGCGGCGGGAGCTGGTCGAGAAAGCCCTCGACGCAGCGCCGGATCAGGTCGCGGGACCGGCGGAATCGCCAGCGCCAGCCGCCCATCGGGTCGGGGATCTCGTGGACGCCGCCGAAGGTGCCGAGCATGAGCACCTTGCCCTCGGAGGCGGGAAAGGCGCGGTGGAGCCGGATCTGGTGGTGCAGCTCCATGACGAGGATGTGGTCGGCCCAGTCGACCAGCTCGGCGGTGACCCCGCGGCTGCGGTGATCGGAGATGTCGATGCCGATCTCGGCCATCACCCGGACGGCCCGCGGCTCGGCCGGGTGTCCTTCCAGGCCCATCACCCCGGCGGAGCCGAACTCGACGAGCCACCCGCGCCGGGCGGCGTAGGCCCGGCCGAGGCCCTCGGCCATCGGGGAACGGCAGATGTTCGCCGTGCAGACGAAGAGGATGTGGGGCACCGTCGCCATGGGGAAGCCGGGAACGGGGGGCGGCGCCGAGGCCGGGCCCGCCCCCTAACCGGACGGCGCGGGACGGGATAGCTCCCGCTTCGCTTCTCCCGATTCCCTTCCACGAACGGAGGCCACCGTGCCCAATCCCCACGCCCTGTTCGAGACGAGCATGGGTTCCTTCAAGGCCGAGATCTACCTCGACAAGATGCCGATCACCGCGGGCAACTTCCTCGATCTCGCCCGCAGCGGCTTCTACGACGGCCTGCACTTCCACCGGGTCATCGAGGGCTTCATGGTCCAGTTCGGCTGCCCGCACAGCCGCGACCCGATGAGCCCCCGGGCCGGCACGGGTGGCCCGCCCCACGGCACCATCCCCGACGAGTTCCCGGAGGAGTTCAAGCTCTCCAACGAGCCCGGCACCCTGTCGATGGCCAACACCGGGCGCCCGAACAGCGGCGGATCCCAGTTCTTCATCAACACGGTGCACAACGCCTACCTCGACTGGTTCACCCCGGGCCGCTCCCGCCACCCGGTCTTCGGCCGGGTCGTCGAGGGCATGGACGTGGTGCACGCCATCGAGCGCGTGCCCCGCGACGGCCGGGATCGCCCGATCACCCCGGTGCGGGTCGACCGGGTGACGATCATCGAGGGCTGAACCGCGCCCGGGCGGGCCCGCTCACTCGCAGGCCTGCCCGGCGTAGGCGTCGTCGATCACGAGCTTCGCGCAGAGGTCGCAGGCGGCCTCGCCCTGGAAGGCGATGATCGCCTCCGAGCTGGTGTCGATCTCGACGCGCCCGTCGGGTTCGCCCACGCAGCTCTCGTCGACGACGAGGTCGTCGCTGCGGAAGGTGAAGCCGCCGAGCTCGCCGAGGTCGGCGGCGCCCTCGAAGCGGTGGGTGCCGTCGGCGGCCTCCTCGTAGCGGGCGGTGAGCGCGAGGTCGTGCCACGCCTCCTCGCGGGGGTCGCCCACGTGGTTCCGCTCCCAGTAGCCGTCCACCCCGGCGACGATGTTGACCTGCACCGCGCGCCGGAGGCGCTCGTCGTCGCCGTCGACGTAGCGCCAGCCCCCGCGGAGGACGAGGGTGTCGAAGGTGGGCCGGTCGTCCCCCTCGTTGACGACCTCGAGGTCGAAGTCCCAGCGCGTCCAGTCGGGCTCCGGCTCGTCGGCGGTGGGGCGGGTGCGGGTCACGGTGCCCGTCCACACGTAGCCCTCCTGGCTCCGGCAGTTCGAGTGCCAGGTGGTCTCGCCGGTGGAGGCGTCGGCGGTGACGTAGGGGCAGGAGCCGGAATCGGCGATGTTCTCGCCCTGCACGAGGTCCCAGAGGAACAGGGGCAGGTCGCTGCCCGGGTACGACCAGTCCATGCCCGGCACCACCTGCTCGGCGGCGAACCAGGCGTCGCTGCCGTTGGCGATCACGTAGCCCGAGCCCGTGGCGACCGGATCGCCCAGGTCGACCTCGGGCACGATCCAGCCGTCCCCACCGCCGGTGTCCGGCGCGGGACCGCCGCAGGCGGCGAGGAGGAGGATGGGGATCGGGACGGCCGGGCGCACGCCTCCAGATAGACCCCGCGCGCGGAAGCCCGCAAGTCGGGCCGGTCAAGCGGCTGTCAATCCCGGAGCGGGGGGCGGCGGCGTCCCAGCCCGGCGGCGGCGTGATAGGGGAGGGAACCATCCCGCGAGGTCCCGATGGCCGCTTCCCGCGCCGACGGTTTCCCCCCCGAAATCGACGCCCTGGTCGACCGGGTCGCCGCCCGCGTGCGGCGCGAGCTCCAGTTTCGCGAGGTGCCGCCCTCGCCCGTCCTGCGCGGCACCTGGCAGGACTCCACGCCCCTGGGCTCGCTGCTCGGCGCCGGCGCCGACCGCATCGGCACCCGGGGCCAGGTGCCGGACAATCCCGAGCAGATCGCCCGCTACATCGACCACACGCTGCTCAAGCCCACGGCCACCCGCGCCGACATCGTGCGCGTCTGCGAGGAGGCCCTGAAGTACCGCTTCGCCAGCGTCTGCGTGAACTCGACCTGGATCCGCCTCGTGGCGCGCATGCTCGAGGGCAGCCCCGTCAAGCCGATTTGCGTCGTGGGCTTCCCCCTCGGGGCGATGGCCACCCCGGCCAAGGCGGCCGAGACCCGGCAGGCCATCGCCGACGGCGCCCGGGAAATCGACATGGTGATCAACATCGGCTGGCTCAAGGGCGGCGACCACGACGCCGTCTTCGACGACATCCGGGCGGTCGTCGAGGCCGCGCAGGGCAGGCCGGTGAAGGTCATCCTCGAGACGGCGATGCTCACCCGCGACGAGAAGATCGCCGGTTGCGCCATCGCCCGGGCGGCCGGGGCGGCCTTCGTCAAGACCTCCACCGGCTTCGGCGGCGGCGGCGCCACGGTCGAGGACGTGCGCCTCATGCGGGCGGTGGTCGGCCCCGACGTCGGGGTCAAGGCCTCGGGCGGGGTGCGGACGGCCGAGGACGCCCGGGCCATGCTCGCCGCCGGGGCCAACCGGCTCGGCGCCAGCGCCAGCGTCGCCATCGTCACCGGCGGTCGGGGTAGCGGCGGCTACTGATCTCGACCCGGCCGGCCCATCCGGCTACGGGGCCGCCATGCGCGCGACCCTCATCATCCTCGACAGCGTCGGCGCCGGGGCCATGCCCGATGCCGCCGACTGGGGCGACGCCGAGGCGGACACCCTCGGCCACGTGGCCGAGTTCCTCGGCGGCCTCGACGTGCCCAACCTCCAGTCCCTCGGCCTCGGCTGCATCCGGCCCATCGCCGGCGTGCCCTGCGTGGCGGCACCCCGGGCGAGCCACGGCCGCATGGCCATCGCCAGCGACGGCAAGGACACGATCACCGGCCACTGGGAGCTGATGGGCTGCCCGGTGCCCGAGCGCTTCGCGATGTTTCCCGAGGGCTTCCCCGACGACATCATCGGGCCCTTCGAGCGGGCGATCGGCCGGCGGGTGCTCGGCAACAAGCCGGCGAGCGGCACCGTGATCATCGAGGAGCTCGGCGCCGAGCACATGCGGACGGGGCGGCCCATCGTCTACACCTCGGCCGACAGCGTGTTCCAGATCGCCGCCCACGAGGACGTCGTCCCCGTCGAGCAGCTCTACGAGTGGTGCCGCATCGCCTTCGACATCGTCGCCCCGCGGCGGGTGGCGCGGGTGATCGCCCGGCCCTTCGTCGGCGAGCCCGGGCGCTTCCAGCGCACCTACGGGCGCAAGGACTTCGCGCTGCTGCCGCCGACGCGCACCGTGCTCGACGCGCTGGTCGAGGCGGGCCTGCCGGTGGCGGGCGTCGGCAAGATCCCGGCGATCTTCGGCGGGCGCGGCTTCACCGAGAAGATCCACGCCGGCGCCAACGACGAGGTGGTGGCCGAGACCCTGGCGGCGATGGACCGCCTCGACGAGGGCTTCGTGTTCGCCAACCTCGTCGACTTCGACAGCCGCTACGGGCACCGCCGCAACCCCGAGGGCTACGGCCGGGCCCTGGAGCGCTTCGACGAGGCGGTGCCCGAGCTCGTCGCCCGCACCCGCGCCGGGGACCTGCTCCTGATCACCGCCGACCACGGCTGCGACCCGACCTGGGTGGGCACCGACCACACCCGGGAGTACGTGCCGCTGCTGGCCTGGACCCCCGGCGGCCGCGGGGTCGACCTCGGCGTGCGGGACACCCTGTCCGACGTGGCGGCCAGCCTCGCCGACGCCTTCGGCGTGCCGTGGTCCGGGCCGGGGCGTTCCTTCCTGCCGGAGCTGAGGGGGTGAAGCGGTGAAGATCGATGAAATCCTCGAGACCAAGCGGGAAGGCGGGCGCCTGGAGCCGGAGGCCATCCGGGCCTTCGTCGACGGCGTCGTCTCGGGCGAGGTGACCCGCGCCCAGGCCGCCGCCTTCCTGGCCTTCGCCTTCGTCCGCGGCCTCGACGCCGACGAGACCGTCGCCCTCACCCTGGCGATGCGCGACTCCGGCGACGTGCTGTCCTGGCCCGGCCTCGACGGCCCCTTCGTCGACAAGCACTCCACCGGGGGGGTCGGCGACAAGGTGAGCCTCGTCCTCGCCCCGCTCTGGGCCGAGCTGGGGGCGAAGGTGCCCATGATCAGCGGGCGCGGGCTGGGCCACACCGGCGGCACCCTCGACAAGATGGAGTCGATCCCGGGCTTCCGCGTGGACCTCGACGCCGACGCCCTGCGCCGGGCCCTGGCCGAGGCCGGCTGCTTCATCAACGGGCAGACCGGCCGCCTGGCCCCCGCCGACCGCATCCTCTACGCCCTCCGCAACGAGACCGCGACGGTGCCGAGCATCCCGCTCATCACCGCGAGCATCCTGTCCAAGAAGCTCGCCGAGGGCATCGACGAGCTCGTGCTCGACGTGAAGTGGGGCACCGGCGCCTTCATGAAGACCGTCGAGGACGCCCGGGCGCTCGCCGACAGCATCGTGCGCGTCGGCACCGGGGCCGGCGTGCGGACCCGCGCCCGCATCACCGACATGAACCAGCCCCTCGGCCACGCCGTCGGCAACGCCATCGAGGTCGAGGAGTCGGTGCGCTGTCTCCGGGGCGAGGGGCCCGAGGACCTCGCCGCCCTGGTCTGCGAGCTGATCGACGACCCGCGCGCCCGCCCCCTCCTCGACAGCGGGGCGGCCTACGAACGGTGGTGCCGCATGGTCCGCGCCCAGGGCGGCGACCCGGAGGCGCCGCTCCTCGGCAGCGGCTGCGAGGAGCGGGTCGTCGAGGCACCCGTCGCCGGGACCGTGACCCGCTGCGACGCCTGGCACATCGCCCGGGCCACCTTCCTCCTCGGCGCCGGTCGCCTCCGGGCCGAGGACCCGGTCCACCCCGGCGTGGGTGCGTGGGTCCACGCCAAGGTGGGCGACCGGGTCGAGGCGGGGCAGCCCCTCGTCACGCTGCGCCACGCCGACAGGGGCCTCGACGAGGCCGTCGCCCTCGTCCGCGCCGCCTACGCGATTCAGTAGCCCTCGGCGTACTTGAGCGCGCCGTTCGTGGCGTCGTAGTAGCTGATGTGGACGATGTCGCTCGCGTCGATGGCGATGTCGGGGGCCAGGCCGACATCGCCGGCGCTGTCCACGGTGAAGCTGGTCCAGCCGGTGCCGTCGTCGGTGGCCACCTTGAGGTCGCCGTTCGTCTCGTCGTAGTAGGCGATGTAGGGCTGGCCGGCGCTGTTGAAGGCCAGGCTGGCGTAGGCGCCCACGCTGCCCGAGCTGTCGACGGTGGTCGCGCTCCAGGAGCCGGACGAGCGGCAGGCGTACAGCAGGTCCGCCGACGTCGCGTCCTGCCAGGCGACGCAGGGGGTCGAGCCGTCCAGGGCGATGGAGGTCCAGGCGCCGTCGTCGCCCACCTTCTCGGACCACACCAGCGAGTCGAGATCCGTGTCGAGCTTCGTGTACTGCACCTCGGGGGAGAGGCCGAAGTTCGCGTAGGGATCGTAGTAGGAGACGTGGTCGTAGTCGCTGCCGTCGATGGCCAGGCTCGTGTACCAGCCCGTGCCGCCGCCGGTGTAGTTGGCGTCGACGCTCGCGTAGATCGCGACGCCGAGGCTCGTGAAGTCGGCGAGCATGGGGAGGCCGGCGTCGTCGTCGTAGTAGGCGAAGGAGGGGAGGTTCGTGCTGTCGACGTCCACCGAGACGAACCAGCCGGTGCTGGTGGAGCCGCTGCTGGCGTAGTCGTCGACGATGTACTCGCTCGACCAGGTGCCGCCGGAGTCCCGGTAGATGAAGTCGAGCTCGACGTAGCCGGTGTAGGCCCAGTCCCAGAAGGTGTAGGCGACCTGGAGGTTGTCGGCCCCGTCCACCACGGCGTCGAGGTACTCGCCGGTGTCGGCCCAGGAATAGCTCACGATGTCGGCGGGCGAGGACCAGGCGCCGCTGGCGTCCCGGCCGGTGTAGCGCAGCGCGCCCCCGTCGAGGTCGAAGTAGACGACGTGGACCTGGCCGGCGGAGTCCACCGCGATGGCCGAGGGGAGGCCGCAGTCCGAGGAGCGGTCGAGGGTCCGCACCTCGAAGCGCTCGTCCACCTCGCCGTCGCAGTCGTTGTCGACGCCGTCGGTGGGGTCCTCCTCGGCGGCGGGGTTGGCCGAGGGGTCGGTGTCGTCGCAGTCCTCGCCGCCGGTGGCCGTGCTGTCGTAGCCGTCCCCGTCGAGGTCGTCGTCGGGCGTGGTGGAATCGCAGTCGTTGTCGATCCCGTCGTAGGGCTCCTCGACGGTGCCCGGGCCCACGGAGGGGTCGGTGTCGTCGCAGTCGCCCTCCTCCTCGCTGTAGCCGTCCCCGTCGTCGTCGGTCGTGGCCGGGTCGGTGTCGGTGTCGGCATCCGTGTCGGTGTCGGTGTCGGCATCCGCGTCGGTGTCGGTGTCGGCGTCGGCGTCGGCATCCGTGTCGGCGTCGGCGTCGGCATCCGTGTCGGCGTCGGCATCGGCATCGGTATCCGCGTCGGCGTCGGCATCCGTGTCGGCGTCGGTATCCGTGTCGGTGTCGGCGTCGGACTCGGCGTCGGGGTCGCCGCCCTTGCCGAAGAAGCCGCGGGAACAGCCGGGGCCGAGGGCCAGGGCGCCGACGGCGAGCAGGATCGCGAGGGTGGGGGTGCGGGACATGGCTACCTCCTCGGGCCCACAGCTTGCGCCGTGGTCCGGCGCTGTCAACGTCCCGCGCGGCGAGACACGGAATCGTTACGCTCGTCGCGGACGCGATCCTCGCCGCATTCGCCGCCTCGCGGCGCCGGCCGGGCGCCGGGGGGGCGCCGCGCCGTGGTTGAATGCGCGCCATGCTCACCGACGCCGCGCCCACGCCCTTCGCCTACCGGCTCCTGAGCCTCCTCGGGCTCGGGGTCATGGTCCTGCTCGCCTGGCTGCTGTCCGTGGATCGGCGGGCGATCCGGTGGCGGCCGGTCCTCTGGGGCATCGGTCTCCAGCTCGCCTTCGCCCTGGTCGTCCTGAGCCCGGGCCTGCAGGCGGTGTTCTTCGAGGTCGTGAGCGGGGCCGTGGACCGCCTGCTCTCCTTCAGCGGGAAGGGGGCCACCTTCGTCTTCCAGAGCATGGAACCGCACCAGATCCTCGATGCGGATGGGGTTCCCAGGGCGATTTCCGGCACGATCTCGCCGCCGGTGAAGACCTTCGCCTTCTGGGTCCTGCCGACGATCATCTTCTTTTCCAGCCTGATGGCGGTGCTCTACCACCTCGGCCTCATGCAGCGCGTGGTCTGGGCCATCGCCTGGATCATGCAGCGCACGATGGGCACGAGCGGTGCCGAGAGCCTGTCGGCGGCGGCCAACATCTTCGTCGGCCAGACCGAGGCCCCGCTGGTGGTCGCCCCCTACGTCGATCGCATGACGCGCTCCGAGCTGCACGCGGTGATGACCGGAGGCTTCGCCACCGTGGCCGGAGGGGTGATGGCCGCCTACGTCGCCTTCCTCTCCGAGGGCCTTCCGCACATCGCCGGCCACCTCGTCACCGCCTCGATCCTGTCGGCCCCCGCGGCCCTCGCGGTGAGCAAGATCGTCGTGCCCGAGACCGAGCAGCCGCGGACGCGGGGCGGGGTGGCGCTCCGGCTCGAGCGCGCCCACCGCAACGTCCTCGAGGCGGCGGCCCGCGGGGCCACCGACGGCGCCCGGCTGGCGATCAACGTGGCGGCCATGCTCATCGCCTTCGTCGCCCTCCTGGCGATGGCGGACTGGGTGCTCGGGTGGTTCTCGGTCGCCGGCGCCCCCCTGAGCCTGTCCCGGCTCCTCGGCTGGGCCTTCGCGCCCCTGGCCTTCACGATGGGCGTGCCCTGGTCCGAGGCGACGACCGTGGGGGGGCTGCTTGGCGAGAAGATGGTGCTCACCGAGTTCATCGCCTACATGCACCTCGGCGAGCTCGTGAACGGGCCGCACCCCGCCCTGTCGCATCGCTCGGCGGTCATCGCCAGCTACGCCCTGTGCGGCTTCGCCAACTTCGCGAGCATCGGCATCCAGCTCGGCGGCATCGGCGGCATCGCGCCGCGCCGGATGGGCGACCTCGCCGAGCTCGGCTTCCGGGCGATGCTCGCCGGCTCCCTGGCCGCCTTCATGACCGCCACCGTGGCCGGCGTCTTCCTGGGGTGAGGGCCGCGCCCTACCAGCCGGCTCCTCGGCGCGAATCCTCGATCATGCGGGGCATCATCACGAGGTCGATCAGCTGGCCGACGAAGCAGAGCCCGCCGGTGAGCATCCACAGCAGCCCGGACCAGAAGCGGCCCATGTAGAAGCGGTGCAGGCCGAAGACGCCGACGAGACAGCCGAGCCAGAGGACGTAGGCGAGGCCCGTGTCCCGACGAGGCACCAGGGCGGTGTCGTTCATCGTGCTCCCTCCACGCGCCCCCGGGCGGGGGGCCGTGACCGCTACGGGCGGGCGGCGGCTTTATTGCCTCGTCGTCGCGCCCTCGTCGCCGCCGGCGGCGGCTTGCCTCGGCGGGGGATGCCGATAGGCGGGAGCCGCCCGGCCGTTCGCCCGGCCAGCCGGCGAGGAGGCGCCCGTGATCGAGTCCTTTCGCGAGTTCCATCCGGAGATCCACCCCGAGGCCTGGGTTCACCCGAGCGCCGTGATCGTCGGCGAGGTGCGCCTCGGGCGCGGCGCCAGCGTGTGGCCGGGGGCGGTGCTGCGCGGGGACGAGGGCGCCGTCGTCATCGGCGAGGACACGAACATCCAGGACGGCGTCATCGCCCACGCCACGGGAGGGCTGAGCCGCACGACCATCGGCGCCCGCGTCACCGTCGGCCATCGCGCCATCCTCCACGGCTGCACGGTCGCCGACGAGGTGCTGGTGGGCATGGGGGCCATCCTCCTCGACAACTGCGTCGTCGAGCGCCACTGCGTCATCGGCGCCGGCGCCCTGGTGCCCGTCGGCCGCCGCATTCCCGAGCGGTCGCTGGTGATGGGCACCCCCGCCCGGGTCGTGCGGACCCTGAGCGACGAGGAGATCGAGCGCATCGTCCTGCACGGCGCGCGCGAGTACCTCTCGCTGGTCGCCGGCTACCGCGGGGAGGGGGGCCGCTCGGGTTAGGCTCCCGCCTTCCCCTTCTCCCGCCGGCCCGATGCGAATCCGAAAGCTGGAGCTCCAGGGCTTCAAGTCCTTCCCCGACCGCACGGTGTTCCACTTCGCCCGGGGCATCTCGGTGGTGGTGGGGCCCAACGGCTGCGGGAAGTCCAACGTCGTGGACGCGGTGAAGTGGTGCCTCGGCGAGCAGTCGGCGCGCAGCCTGCGCGGCAAGGCGATGGAGGACGTGATCTTCGCCGGCTCGGAGGGGCGCGGGCCGAGCGGGCTGGCCGAGGTCACCCTGGGCTTCGAGGCCGGGGACGAGCCCTTCCCCGGCGAGTACGCCCGCTTTCCCGAGATCCAGGTGACGCGCCGGCTCTTTCGCGGCGGTCGCGCCGAGTACCTGATCAACCAGCAGCGCGTCCGCCTCCGGGACGTGCAGGACCTGTTCCTCGACTCCGGCGCGGGCAACCGGCTCTACTCCTTCATCGAGCAGGGGCGCATCGGCGAGATCGTCCGGGCGCGTCCCGAGGAGCGACGCACCCTCGTCGAGGAGGCGGCGGGCATCGGGCGGTACAAGGCCCGTCGGGCCGAGGCGGAGCGCAAGCTCGCCAGCACCCTCGACAACCTCGGCCGCCTGGAGGACGTGGCCGAGGAGATGGCCCGGCGGCTCAAGGAGCTGGGCCGCCAGGTCGGCCGGGCGGTTCGCCACAAGCTGCTCAAGGCCCGGCTGCGACAGGCGGAGGTCTTCGTCGGCATGGCCTCCTACGCCGCCCTGGTCGCCGACCGGCGCGCCCTCGCCGAGCGTCTCCGGGAGGCCGAGCGCGCCGGTCGGCGACCAGGGCGGCGTAGGAGGCCATGCCGACGAAGACCTCCGCCTGTCGCAGCCGGGCCTTGAGCAGCTTGTGGCGAACCGCCCGGCCGACCTGGCGGCCCAGCTCCT
>WGAH01000708.1 GCA_015489145.1 Deltaproteobacteria bacterium | reverse complement strand
CGGCGGCGTCGCGACCGGACGGGCCCGCTCAACCCCCGGCGTCGAAGTTGCAGTTCAGCAGGTTGCAGTGGCGATCGCAACGGCTGACCTCCCAGCGGCGGCGCAGGGCGCGGGGGGCGGTCCACATCAGCTCGAAGGGGATCGCGTCGAAGACGGTGCCGACGGGGTCGAGGAAGTAGCAGAGGCGCACGCGCCCCTGGGGGTCGAAGCTCAGGTCGGCGTGGCCGGCGCGGCACAGCAGGCCGTTGTCGCCCTCGGGGTCGGCGAAGTGCCCCTTCATCGCCTGGAGCTGCGCCGTCTCGTTGCACACGGGCCCGCCGCGGTCGCGTTCCTCGCTCAGCAGGTCGAGGGCGGCCTCCACCGCCGCCCGCTCGGTCTCGTCCCGCGGCCACAGCGGGCTCTTGCGCCACCACCCGGGATCGTGCGGGGCGGGACCGAAGTTCTGGTAGAGGGGCTGCACGACGAGCTGCAGGTCGCGGCGCTTCACGAAGTCGAGCAGCTCCGGGATCTCGGCGGCGTTGCGGCCGTGGAGGACCGTCGCGACGATCACCCGCGGGTTCGGCAGGGCGGTGAAGCGGTCGATCGCCGCCAGGGCGCGGTCGAAGCTGCCCGCCTTGCCCCGGCTGTGGTCCACCGTCTCGCGGCGCGCCCCGTCCAGGCTGACGTAGGCGATGCTCGCGCCGGCCTCGGCCAGCGCCCGGGCCCGCGCCTCGGTGACCAGCCAGCCGTTGGTGTTGAAGCTCACGGTGAAGCCCCGGGCGACGGCCCGGGCGACGAGCTCCGGCAGGTCGCGGCGCAGCAGCGGCTCGCCGCCGACGAGGTTCATCGCCGCCGGCGCGCACCAGTCGCCGAGGCGGTCGATCACGTCGAGCCAGACCCCGGTGGGCAGGTCGGCGGCCTCGTTCTTCCAGATGTCGCAGTGCAGGCAGGGCAGGAAGCAGCGGTCGGTCACCGACAGGTGCACCTGCGTCGGGCGGCCCGGCGCCCGCCGCAGCCGCGCCCGGTCCAGGGCGCGCTCGAGGAGGGCGGAGGCGCGCTCACGCATGGGCCCGCCCGCGAATCGCCGCCTCGCGCTCCGCCCGCCAGGCGGCCTCCCGGCGGATCTCGGCCGGGTCGATGGGGGCGTGGTTGAGGCTGCGGGGGATGAAGCAGCCCTGGCACAGCGGGAGGTCGCGGTAGTCGGCCCGGGCCACCCGGTCGCGCCGCCGGGCCATCGCCGGGCCCCACCACAGCTCGGGGAAGGGGGTGTCGCGAATCGAGCCGACGGCGTTGGCGAAGTCGGCGTCGCGGGTGCAGGTGGTGACCCGGCCGTCCCAGCCGACGACGGGGCTCAGCCAGAAGGCCGAGCAGGGCGCCTCGGGACCCGGGGCCACGCGGGCCGGGGCCGGGCGCGGCGGACGGAGGCCGAGCTCGTCGACGACCCGCTGAAACACGGCGTTCTCGCGCTCCTGCGCCGCCGGGGTGGGGGCGTCGAGCTGCCGGAAGAAGACCGCGTTCGCCTCGCCGGGGGGCAGGGCGCCGGCGGCGACGGTGACCGGCAGGCCGGCGGCGCGCAGGCGGCGCGTCCAGGTGTCGCGAAAGGCCCGGGCCTCGTGGGCGTTGTTGGAGCCGACGATGAACTGGAAGACCAGCCGCGGCCAGCGGGCCCCCGTGCGGCCCTTGGCCTCGACGAGGCGTCGCGCGCGGGCCTCGACCCGCGCGAAGCGGTCGCGCCCCTTGACGGCGGCGTAGGTGGCGGCGGTGGCGGCGTCCAGCGTGATCGCCCAGGTCTGGGGCACCGGGGCGTCGTTGAGGGCGGCGGCCACCACGCGGTCGTCGAGGTGGGTGGCGTTGGTGTGGACCTGCAGCGCGCCGAAGGTGCCGTGGCGCACCGCCGCCCGCAGCGCCGCGCGGTACAGCCGGGCGAAGTGCGGGTGCAGGAGCGGCTCGCCGAGCCAGAACAGCACGAGGTCGTCGAAGCCGGCCCCGGCGCGCACCAGGTCGTCGACCAGCCCCTCGAACAGGGCCGGGTCCATCCAGCCGGTGGCGCCGTGGTGGGTGGACTGCCGCTCGGGCGCCTGGGACACGGCGCAGTGGACGCAGGCGAGGCTGCACCGGTTGGTCAGCTCGACGACGAGGTAGCTTCCCGGGTGGCGGGGCGGGCGCACCCTCCCAGGCTATCCGGCCGGCGGCGCGGCGGGAGGCCGGGCGCGTGCGCTGGTGCCTCCGCGCGCCGGTTCCCGACCATTTCCGAGCGCTGCTGCGGCTGGGTGGTTCCTGGAACCAGCGAGCTCCGGCACCAGCGATCCCATCGCAAGGGGGGCCGCGCCCCGCGGCACCTCCCCCGCGGCGGACGCTTCGCGCCCGCGTGCACGCGCCAGGTCGCGCCTGGTCCGGTGGTCGAGGACTTTCGGGCGCGTGCGCTGGTGCCTCCGCGCGCCGGTTCCCGACCATTTCCGAGCGCTGCTGCGGCTGGGTGGT
>WGAH01000707.1 GCA_015489145.1 Deltaproteobacteria bacterium | reverse complement strand
TCGCCGTCGATCCACAGGCGCGAGGCCGGCCAGCCTGTTCGTCAACGCGCGGCCGGCCTCGCGCCTGTGGATCGACGGCGAGGCCCGCGGCTCCACCTTCTGGAAGGGCGCGCTGCCGGCGGGCCGCCACGAGGTGCGCCTGGTCGCCTCCGACGGCCGCGAGCACGTCCAGACCCTCGACCTCGCCGCCGGCGCCGACGAGGCCTTCTGCTGGGACTTCGACCTGGAGGCCCTTTGCCCGCGCTGACCCTGCTGACGCTCGCCCTCCTGCCCGCCGCTCGCGCCGCGGTGGCGCTCCACGACGGGCGCGACCCGGACGCCGCCGCCGCCCGGGTCGAGGCGGTGACCGGGGCCCGCCCCGCGGCGCTCACCCTGGGGCAGCTCGACGAGAACGTCGGCGCCATCGGCGTGGTGGGCAATGCCCGCCGCGAGGACTGCGACGCCTCCCCGATCTCCGGGGCCGACCTCCACCAGGCGATCGCCGACGCCGAGGGCGACATCAACTACGGCCGCTTCGACGAGGCCGCCGCCCGCCTCGACGCCGCCGTCGCCGGGACCGCCTGCCTCGCCGACCCGGCGGTGCCCGCCGACCTCGCCCGCCTGTTCTTCCTGCGCGGCGTGCTGCACATGCTCGCCAGCGACCCGAGCGCCGCCTTCGCCGCCTTCCGGCAGGCGGTGGTGCTGGTCCCGGACCTGGGCTGGGACGAGGCCTTCGCCCCGGAACGCGGCAAGGACCTGTTCGACTCGGCGCGCGCCGCCCGCGACCGCGAGGGCACCACCTGGGTGGCGGTGATGCCGCCGAGCCGCGCCGACGCCCTGCGGGTGGACGGCCTGGCCTGGCCCGCCGACACCCCGCGCCTGCCCCTCTACGTCGGCCGGCACCTCGTGCAGGTGGTGGCGCCCACCACCGGCGTCGCCAGCAGCGCCTGGGTGACCGTGGCCCCGGGGCAGGAGGCCCGCATCGTGCCCCTGGCCGCCCTCGCCGACGCCGACCTGCGGGCGCTGCGCCGGGAGTCCGGCCGGGCCGAGCTCGCCGTGGTGGCCGCCGCGGCCCTTCCCGACGAGGACGCGGTGTACGCCGTCCTCGACGGCTCGGTCTGGCGCCTCGACCAGGGGCGCTGGGTGCGCCTGGCCCGGCAACCGGGACGGACCCCCGTGGCCCGCGGGGTGCGCTACGCCGGCCTGGGGCTGACGGCCGGGGGCGCCGCCTGGACCGGCCTGGCCTGGGCCGCCGCCGCCGGCCACGTCCGCGCCTGCGCCGAGGGCACCCCCGAGGACTGCGCCGCCCACGAGGCGCCCTACCGGCGCGCCGCCGCCCTGGTGCCGGTGGGCGAGGCGCTGCTGGGCGCGGGCCTCGTCGCCGTGGGGGGCAGCTACCTCCTCGACGGGCGGGTGCGCGTCGCCCCGGCGGTCATCGACGGCGGGGCCGGCCTGCGCCTCACCGTGGGAGGGAGGCGCTGATGCGGTGGACCTGGCTGGTGCTGCTCGGCGCGGCCTGCGCGCCGGAGTTCCCGGACGACTGGGACGGCGACGGCTCGCCCCACGCCGAGGATTGCGACGACGCCGACCCGGCGGTCTTCCCGGGAGCCGACGAGACCTGCAACGGCGTGGACGACGACTGCGACGGGGAGGTGGACGAGGACGCGGTGGACGCGCCGACCTTCTACGCCGACGCCGACGGCGACGGCTGGGGGGACGCGGAGACGGTCGCGGCGGCCTGCGCCGCGCCGAGCGGCTTCGTCGACAGCGCCGGCGACTGCGACGACGGCGACGCGGCGGTCCACCCGGGGGCGGAGGAGACCTGCGACGGCGTGGACGAGGACTGCGACGGGGAGGTGGACGAGGACGCGGTGGACACGCAGACCTTCTACGCCGACGCCGACGGGGATGGCTGGGGGGACCCCGACGCGGCGACGGTGGCCTGCGAGGCGCCGGATGGCTTCGTCCCGGCGAAGGCGGAGGTCGATTGCGACGACGGCGCCGCCGACATCCACCCCGGGGCCGACGAGACGCCCTACGACGGCATCGACCAGGACTGCGACGGCGCGGACCTCACCGACGTGGACGGCGACGGCTGGGACGCCGAGGCGGCCGGCGGCGAGGACTGCGACGACGCGGACGCGGAGACGCACCCCGGCGGCTTCGACTGGGCCGGCGACGAGCGCGACCAGGACTGCGACGGCCTGACCGACGGCATCGCCCTCGACCTCGACGCCGCCGTGACGGGCACCGCGGGCGACTTCCTCGGCTCGGCCGTGGACGTGGGCGACTTCGACGGCGACGGCATCCCCGAGGTCCTCGTCGGGGCCGACGCGATGGACGCGGGGGCTCCCGGGTCCGGCGGGGCCTGGCTGCTGCCCCTCGGCGCCGCCGGCCCCGCGTCGAGCGCCGGGCTGTTCTTCGCGGGCGAGCGGGCGAGCGACGCGGCCGGCTACTCGGTCCTCGCGCTGCCGGACGCCGACGGGGATGGCTACGCCGAGGCGGTGGTCGGCGCGCCCATCGCCGACGGGGACGAGGCCGACGCCGGGGCGGTGGCGGTCTTCTTCGGCCCCATCGCCCACGACACCGCGCTCACGGACGCCGACCTGCTGGTCC
>WGAH01000706.1 GCA_015489145.1 Deltaproteobacteria bacterium | reverse complement strand
TCCCAGGCGGCCGCGTCCTATCATTCGACCCCTCTGTGTCGACAGACAGGCCCCGAGTGCAAGTCGCCCGGAACAGAGAGGGGCTGAACGTCGATTCATCGGCACGGAGAGGACATGAATGCGATTCAATCGCCCTCCGCCCGGTGGGACCTCCACGATAACCAAGTTTCACCCGTAAGCCGGCCCGCGGGCCTCGCCACTGAACTTGCGTTCACCCCCTCTGTGTTTTCTCGGTCTATCATTCGACCCGTCTGTGTCGACAGACAGGCCCCGAGTGCAAGTCCGGGTGGCGCGGGCGGTGGGCGCCCCTCACTCGACGTAGCCGAGGGCGCGAATCGCCTCCATGTTGTCGGGGTCGGCGGCGCCGGCGGGAACGGTGCCGCGACGCCAGTCGGACAGGGCGGCGCGCAGCTCGCGGACGACCTCCGGGTGGTCGGCGGCGACGTCGTGCAGCTCCCCCGGGTCGGCGTCGAGGTCGTACAGCTCCACCCGCCGCCGGTAGGGCGTGAGGATGAGCTTCCAGGGCCAGCGCAGGGCGGCCTGGGCCTTGTAGAGGTTGGGGTACTCGCCGGGGTGGGCCTTCTCGACGCGCCAGGGGCGGCAGGACTCGGCGAAGGCCACCGGGCGGAGCTCGCCGGCGCCGGCCTCGCGGACGAGGGGGAGCAGGTCGCGGCCGTCGAGACCGTCGGGAACGGGGGCGCCGGCCGCGGAAAGCAGGGTGGGAAGCACGTCGACGCTCTGGGCCGGCGCGCGGCTGCGGCCGGGGGCGAGCTTCCAGGCGGCCGGCGGGCGCACCACCAGCGGCACGTGCACCGAGGGCTGGTAGAGGTACTCGCCGTGGTCGAACAGGTAGCCGTGCTCGGTCAGGCTCTCGCCGTGGTCGGCCATGAAGACGACGAGGGCGTCGCGGCGGCGGGCCTCGGCGAGGAGCGGGCCGAGGGCGTGGCCGGCGTAGGCGATCTCGCCGTCGTACAGCTCGACGAGGCGGCGGGCGTCGGCGTCGGACAGGGAGATGCGCGGCCGGCCCATGCGGCCCCACACGCCGAGGAGGAACGCCATCGAGCCGTCGGCCGGGCCCCGGTAGCCGAAGGCGCTGCGGTCGTAGGGGGCCGGCGGGGTGTAGGGGTAGTGCGGGTCGAAGAGGTGCACCCAGGCGAAGACCGGGCGGTCGTGGGGCCGGCGCAGCCAGGCGAGGGCGGCGGCGACGGTGGTCTCGCCCCGGCGCTGGCGCTGGTCGACCTCGCGGACGTCGAAGTCGTCGTCGTAGTGCGCGAAGCCCCGGTCGAGACCGAGCTTGCCGGCGAGGGCCGAGGCGCTGACGAAGGCGGCGGTCTCGTAGCCGGCGGCGGCGAGCAGCGCGGGGCCCCAGGGCGTGTCGTCGGGCAGGCGGTGGCCGTTGCGGGGGACGCCGGCCCGGGCCGGGTAGCGCCCGCTGAGCATGGCGACGTGGTCGGGCAGGGTGTTGTTGCTCACCGCGGTGGCGCGCTCGAAGGCGACGCCCTCGGCGGCGAGGTCGTCGAAGCCCGGGGTGGCCGGCCCGCCGAAGGCGCCGACGTGGTCGGCCCGCAGCGTGTCGACGGTGAGCAGCAGCAGGTCGGGCGGCCCGGAGCGCGCCGTGCAGCCGGCGAGGAGCGCGGCGAGGAGGAGCGGGAGGCGGGCGGGGCGGCGCGGCACGGCCCCGAGAGCCTACCGCGCCGCGCCCCGGGAGGCGGCGCGGGGCCACGCCGCGTAGATCGCCAGCGGCAGGAAGTGGAGCAGCTCCCAGCGCAGCACCCCGCCGCCCCACAGGCCCCGCAGGCCGATGGGGCCCACGGGAATCGGCCGCCAGGGCAGGAAGAAGCGGGCGTCGGTGAAGGGCCAGCCCAGGGCCACCCCCCGGCCGCCGTCGGTCATCGCGTCGAGGAGCCCGTGGCTGGCGACGGCGAGGAAGGCGACGAGGCCGACGCGCAGGGCCGGGCCGCGCCGCCAGGCGACGGGCAGGGCCAGGGCGAGGGCGACGAGGGCGGCGAAGGCCGGGGCGTGCGTGGCCCCCCGGTGGCCCCACTCGGCGCCGTAGGGCACCCCGAGGGCGTAGCCGACGGCGTCGAGGTCGGGCAGCCAGGCGAGGGCGGCGCCGAGCACCGCGCCCTGCCAGCGGCGAACCGGCAGGTGCCGCCCCAGCGCGGCGCCGACGAGGGGATGACCGATGGTGGGCACGGCGGGCTCCTCGGGTGGAGGGCAGGAGCCGTAGCAAGTCCCGTGCCCGGCCGCGCGCTCACCGGGAAGAAGGCGCGCCGGGGCCCGCGAACCAGCTCAGCACCTCGGCGAGGGGAGCGGATCATCCGTGCGATGTCGGTGACATTGAGGCAGGAATCGCCGCCATCCGTCGAAGCCTGCCGAGTCACCTGTTCCGGTAGGTGACGTAGTAGTACCCTGCATAGGCATCAGCGAGGACCGCGCCGTAGTCGGGCACCTCGACACGGCGCATGACCGTCCGTCCGATGTCCAACCAGAAGCCGTCGTAGCCATCCATTATTTCGGAGATATCCAGTGTTGCCACGCCATCGTCGACCAGGATGCAGCCGACCGACGCATCGAAGTCCGTCGCATCACCTCGGGCAGGGGCAAGCCCGACATCGAGCCAGGAAGCTTGGCTTCCATCGCCAGGCGGATCCCAGGTGAGCGTGACAGACCGGCCAGACAACAAGCCCGTCACCACCTCGTCCCAGTTCACGTTCTCCGGTGCATCGGCCACCGCGATGCCCAGGTCGTGGCCGTCCAGCGACAGTTCCGACCCGGGCTCCGCCCCGTAGGTCACCGGGCCCTTCGGGGCCCACCAGTACTCGATATCCTCGCCATCCGTCGACACCGCGCGGTCGAGTCGGATGAGGTCCTCGCCAGTGGTCACGAGGATGCGCATCCCGAGGTCGCGGGTGGTGGGATCCCCGTCCAGCACCTCGGACCACCTCCAGCAACGATCGGCCTCGCCAACCACGGCTGGAGAGACGGGATAGTGGTAGGGTTCCGAAGAAAAGATCGCGTAGGCGTCCGGCCACCAGTCATCCTCGGGCACGATCGCGCCGGGCTCGCCAAGCATCGTTCTCGACCGCGTGTGGTGGAACTCGCTGTCAAAGAGTTCCTCGGGAGCGTCCAGG
>WGAH01000705.1 GCA_015489145.1 Deltaproteobacteria bacterium | reverse complement strand
GTCATCTCCCGTGGGGGGCCGGGGGCAGGATATCCCCGTCGCCGGCCCTGACGCCCGGGAGGCGGGGTTCATTCGCCGGCGAAGGCGGGCCCCGGATGCGGATCCCCGAAAACCCGTGGTACACTGCGCGGCGACCCGCCCGTTCGGGGTGGGCAGGCTCCGGGTACCCGAGGCACGGCCGGCGGTCGGTTCGACGACCCCGGCGGTGCTGGCGGTCGGCACCGTCCGGGGCCCCTTCGAGGACCAGACCGGAGATTCCATGAGCAGCTCCATGGCGATGGTGGAACCGCAGGCCGCGGCGCCCGCCCCCCTCCCCGCGTCCACGCGCGACCTCGTGCGCCTGATGCGCACCCTGCCCTCGCGTGCGGCCGGGCCCGGGCCGCTCCCCGAGAGCACCGTCTGGCAGGCCTACGTCGAGCTTCGCCGGCGCGGCGAGCCCCGCGCCGAGGCGGCCTTCCTCCGGGCCGTCCACACCCTGCACCGCCGCCGCTCCTTCCGCGACAATCCGCTTCCCCTCGTCGACGACGCGCCCCAGGAGCACAAGCTGGTCGAGGACCCGATGCTCGGCGAGCTGTGGAAGGCCTACAAGCGCTGCATCTGCGGCCGGCGCATGGGGCCGGCGGCCCAGCTCCTGCGCGACATCGAGGCGCACCTCACCCAGCACTGATCCCCGGGGGGGCGCGTGGCGGCGCTGGCCGACCTGTTGCGAGGAGGCGGCGAGGAAGCGGTGGAGGTGGCCCGGCGGCGGCACCTGGGGGATGCGGTCCTCGTGCTCGCCGAGGCGCCCCACCGCCACCACGGCGAGCCGGCCCGGGAGCTCGCGGCGGTGGTGGCCGCCGGCGAGGCGGTCGCCGAGGCCGCCCGGGCTCGGGGGGGCCGGGCCCTTGCCCGCTGCGGCCGGCGCTGGCCGCTGATCTTTCCGGCGGACGCCGTCGGGCCGGCGGCCGAGGCGGCCCTGGCGCTCACCGCCGAGGGGTTGGCGGGGCGGGTGGCGGTGGCCTTCGGCGAGCTGCTGGCCGACGACCGCGAAGCCTGGGGCCTGCCCGCCGACGACGTCGCCCGGCTGCTCGCGGAGGCCCGGGGGGGCGAGGTGCTCGTCACGACCGCGTTCTTCGACGCGCTCCGCGCCGCGGGCGGCCCGGCGCCGGGCATCGGGGCCTGGCGGGCGCCCGCCGACCGCGAGCAGCGGGCGGGGCGCTCCTTCCACGTCCTCGTCGGCGCCCCCCTCGACGGCTGAAGCGGCGCGGGCCGCCGCCGGTCGGCGACGGCCCGGAGAAGGGGCGCGCGGCGGGGGCTCAGCCGCGGTTCTTGTAGGCCTCGATGAGGATCTCGGCGGTCTCGGGGCGCATGATCTTGTCCGGCGGGAACTCGCCGGCCTGGAGCATGCCGCGCACCTTGGAGCCGCTGATGAAGTAGGGCTTCTCGTCGGGGTGGTTCTTCATGAGGTCCACCCGGCCCAGCGACTCGTAGTAGGCGGCGAAGCCGACCTTGACCGGCTGGATGTGCAGCTCGCCGGCGAGGTCGTCGAAGACCTCCTGGGCGTCGAAGTCGCCCCAGATCGGCGTGCCGTCGTGGTAGGGGGCGTCGGCGTGCTTGCGGCCGATGACGATGTGGGAGAAGCCGAGGTTCTGCCGGTAGATCGCGTGCATGATCGCCTCGCTCGGCCCGCCGTAGAACATGCGGATGTCGAGGCCGAGGAGGTGGAACACGTCGTTGATGTCGTAGCCGACCCGGTCCCACAGCGCGCGGTCGCTGTCGCCCTTGCCGAGCAGGCGCTTGTTCTTGAGCGAGATGTAGGTCTTCATGCGGGTGACGGCGTCCACGTCGTCGCCCTTGAGCTGCCCGACCAGGGGGTTGAGGAACACGCCGGTGTAGCGGCCCTCGCGGGTGAGCTGCTCGGCGCCGTAGACCAGGGCGTACTCGTGGGCCCGGTGCAGGGGGTTGCGGGTCTGGAAGGCCAGGGCCGCCTCGTAGCGCCGCCAGCCGATGAGGGCGCGGGTGAGGGCCGGGGGCAGCACGTAGTCGCCGAACTCGGGGTTGACGGGCTGGGGCAGGGTCTCGATGCGGCCGCCGACGAGCTTCGTGCGCGGGTCCTTCATCACGATGTCGCCGCCGGGGTGGTCGGTGCGGCTCGTGCGGTAGACCTTCTCGATCATGCGGGCCTTGTCCCAGTCGTAGACCTCGGCCACCTCGAGGACGCCGATGACCTCGCCGGCCTCGGTGCGAAGCGCGGCGGGGCGGCCGGCGGCGAGCTTCGCGGCCTCCTCGTCGGTCACCGGCAGGGCCATCGGGATGCCCCAGGCGTAGCGGGTGCCGTTGCGGAGGATGGTCTGGTTGTCGAGGACGCTGTCGTAGTCGGCCTTCACCATCGGCCCCTCGAGGGGGCTGAGGGTGCCGTCGCTCATGCGGTAGACCATGGACAGGTCGGCGTCGCTGACGACCACCGAGGGCATGTCGGCGGCCTCGGCGAGGAGGGCCTTGCGCCGGGTGAGGGGGAGGACGCGGTCGACGGGCTTGTCGAGGCCGCCGTGGACGGGGACGAGGGACATGGTTTCGCTCCGGGTTTCCGGGCCGCCGGGGCGGGACGAGCCGCCGG
>WGAH01000704.1 GCA_015489145.1 Deltaproteobacteria bacterium | reverse complement strand
CCACAGCATGTGGCACTGGAGGTCGATGTCGCTGAAGTAGACGAAGGTGAGGTCGCCCGGGTCGAAGCGGTCGAGGGCGAGGTCCATCATCGCCTCGGTGTCGTCCTGCACCAGCGCGACCTGCCGCACGTAGTCGTCGTCGTCGAAGACGTGGTCCTTGAGCGCGTTCGTCTCCTCGGGCATGCCCTGGGTGTAGAAGTCGCCGAGGTCCTCGGCGAGCTCGGCCGACCAGTCCTCGGGGCTGGAGATCGGCATCGCCGGGTTGGCCGGGGCCATGTTCACCGGGCTGGCGTAGACCTCGAAGTCGGGCCGGAGGCTGCGCGCGTAGAAGCGCACCATGCCGTCCACCGCCATCAGGCCGCCCGGCAGCGGCTCGTAGGTGACGTGAACCCAGTCGCTCCACTCGCCCTCGGCGAGGAGGACGTGCTCGTCGCCGACCTCGATGAGCACCGTGTCGTGCTCGGGGTCGACCCGGAAGGTGACGCGCTCGGCGAGGTAGTCGTCGGGACCGGGCACCGCGTTGGCGGGCAGGTGGAAGGTGTCGGGAGGACCGCGAAGGATGCCGGTGGCCGTGTCCGCGACGCCGTCGAGATCGGTGTCCTGGAGGCTCACGATCTGGATGTCGCCCTTGACGTCGTCCTTCTCGACGGGGTGGTCGGTGTACCAGGTGTAGGTGCCGTAGCCGCCGCGCATGTCCACCGTGCCCATGCCGCTGAGCACCTTGGCCTCGCTCGGGGGCGTCGGGAAGTTGCCGGGGATGCGGTAGACCTCGACGTCGACGCCGGCCTCGTGCAGGTAGTCCCAGAACGGCGTGCCGCCCCGGTTGTTCACCATGTCGCCGCCGGACAGGGGGATCGTCCAGCCGAACAGGCTCACCGCCTCGACCGGCTCCGGCGCCGGGGTGGCGGAGCTGATCGGGTGGTAGGTGGCCGGGTCGCGGTGCACGAAGTCGAAGATGCCGTGCCCGCCAGGGTTCATGCCGGTGACGAAGCTCGACCAGGCCACCGGGCTCTGGGGCGGGTTCGAGGTGCCGAGCTCGGTGAAGCTGCCCTGCTCGGCGAGGCGCTGGAAGTTGGGCAGCTTGCCCTCGGCCATCATCGCGCGGGTGATGACCGGGTCCATGCCGTCCACGCCGAGGATGAAGACGCCGGGCTTCGCCTGGGCGACGGCGAGGAGCGCGAGAAGGCCGATCATGCCTGGGCCTCCTTGACCAGCGGGCGGTCCGGGTGGATGAGGGCGCCCGGCGCCGCGCCGGACTGGACGATGCTGGCGGGGTCGGGCAGGCCGCCCACCGCGCCCTCCGAGCCGTCCTCGGGAAAGATCATGCGCCCCTGCAGCTCGGCGGGCACCTCCTGGCCGAACAGGCGCAGGATGCTGGCGGGCAGGTCGATGATGCCCGGCGTCTCGGTGGTGATGCGCCGGTTGCAGAAGAACACGCCGGGCACGACGTCCGGGTCGACGCAGTGGTCGCCGGACCAGTTCTTCACGTTGTCGCTGAAGACCTCGCGGGTGGTGGCGCCGACGGCGCACTCCCACGAGTGCCGGTAGCCGCCCTCGTAGCCGACGAGCACGTCGGGGGCGTCGAGCGCGTAGGGGCCGTCGAAGTGCTCGAAGGAGCGGATCGCCTTGCGGACGCAGCGCCGCCCCGTGGCCGGGTCGACGAGCTGTTCGAGCTTGTCGGCGATCTCGCGGACGAGGCTCTCGTACTCCTCGCCTTCCTCGACGATGCCGGAGGCCTCGCGGCCCTTGCGGTTGATGAAGATGCCGACCAGGCCCAGCGAAAACGCGCGGGTCTTCGACCAGTCGACGTTCTCGAAGTAGTCGCCGCCCTCGACCGCGCCGTCCTTGAGGACGAGGTAGCCCTCGTCGCGCAGCCAGGCGTTGATGTTGACGCCGCGCTTGAAGCTCGTGAAGCCGTGGTCGCTGATCACCATGAGGATCGTGTCGTCGGGGGCCCGGCCGTCGCGGAAGCCGAGCTCGTCCATCACCCGGCCGAGCATGGCGTCCATTTCCTCGTAGACCCGCGGCACGGCGTCGGCCCAGCGCTTGCGCTCCTCGGGGCTCCGGCGGGCCAGCGCCGGGTGCTCCGGGTCGAGGTAGCGGTAGAACATGTGGGCCACCCGGTCGGTGGTGTCGAAGACCGTGGTGACGAAGCCCTTCCTGTTCTTCCGCAGGGCGTCGAAGAGCATCGCCTCGCGCTCGCGGGCGTAGATCATCGCCTGCTCGAAGAAGGCCTTGTCGTCGATGACCTCCTCGTTGAGCGCCCAGGTGTCCTCGGCGAGGCCCAGGGTGGCGAAGGGGCCCTGCCGCTTGGCGAGGTAGATCGCGTAGACGGCCGGGTGGCTGATCGGCATCGCCGGGTTCTCCGGGTCGATGTGGATCGCCGTCATGTAGAGGTGCACCTCGGGATCGGCGCTCATCAGGTAGAAGCGGACGATGCCGCTCACGGTGACCCCGGGCATCGCCTTGAACTCGAGGGTGACCCAGTCCGAGTACGCGCCCACTTCGAGGCGCACGGGGTCCGCCCCGTCGATTTCCAGCAGGGCGCCCTGCTTGTCGTCGTCGATGGTCAGGGTGAAGGGCAGGGTCATGCGCCCGCCGGCCTTGAGCATCGCGTTGTCGGGACCGACGATGCGCGACCGGAACACCCCGGGCTTGCGCGGGTTGCGGCGGAGCACCGTCTGCTCGCCGCCGGTGAAGCGCGGGGCGTCGCCGTCGGTCTCGGTCGAGAAGAAGCTGAAGGTGCCCTGGGTGCCGCGGAGGTCGGGGATGCACATCGCCGCGAGGAGCAGGCCGTTCTTGAAGGGGCGCGGCGGGAAGGTGATCGGGACGCGCTGGATGATGCTGAAGATGTTGCGGTCGCCGAGGTGCTTCCAGAAGTGCTCGCCCCCCTGGAGCAGCTTCATCTCGGGCTTGCCGAGGGGCACGACGTAGCGGCCGATGTTGAGCACCCGCTTGACCTGGCCGATCTCGGTGGAGGACAGCACCGGCATGTAGGTGCAGGGGTCGCGGGTGAGGAAGTCGTAGATGCGGTGGCCGCTGGCGTCGACGCCGGTGGCGTAGGTCGACCAGGCCACCGGGGACATGGAGGGGGTCGAGGTGCCGAGCGGCCGGAAGACGCCGGCGCGGCCGAGCTTCTCGAAGTTGGGCAGCCGGCCCTCCTGCATGAGGCGCACGGTCAGGCCCGGGTCCATGCCGTCGAGGCCGATGACGACGATGCGCCGGGACTGCGCCTTCTTGTAGGGGTTGCCGACGCGGATCATGCGCCAGGCGTAGGTGATCGGCCAGGTCAGCAGGGTGCCCACCGCCAGGAAGAAGGTGGCGACGAGCACGGCGAGGGAGCCGGCGAAGGCGAAGCCGGCGCCGGGGCCGATGTAGGCGAGGGCCGGCGCCGGGGTCGCGAGGGCGGCGAGGGCGACGGCGCCGATGGCGACGGGGCGGGGAATCCGGGGGAGGGAGCGGTGCAAGGTGCCTTCCTGCCTGGCGCCCGGCGGGGGCGCCTGCGATCCGGGAGCGACTAACCCGCCGCGCGGGGG
>WGAH01000703.1 GCA_015489145.1 Deltaproteobacteria bacterium | reverse complement strand
GAGATCGAGCGCCGCGCCGGCGAGGTCGCCGACAACTGCGCGGACCACCCCGACTGCACGGGCTTCCTCTGGAAGCGCTTCCCGCCCGCCCGCCTCGTCGTCGTCGGCGACGTCACCTGGAACGAGGGCAAGCTCGACGTGCAGGTGCGCTTCTACGGGCGGGAGGACCCGTCGCCCATCGAGGTGATCACCGACCGGGTGGCCGACGAGGAGATGGCCGCCCTCGCCGCCCGCGTCGCCGAGACCGCCGCCGAGCTGGTGCCGTTGATCCCGGAGCCCGAGGTGGCCGCGTCGCCGGAGCCCCCCCCGGAGCCGGCGCCCGAGCCGGCGCCCGAGCCGGCACCCCCCGTCGAGCCGCCGCCGGCGCCGGAACCCGACGACTACGCCGCCCTCGACGAGCCTCCCGAGACGGCCGAGCCGGCGCCGCCCGCCGAGCGCCGCCGCGGCCTGCCCCGCCGGGCCTGGGAACGCTACCGGGCGAGCGGGCTGAGCTGGGAGGAGTGGGCCGAGGAGAACAGCTTTCGCGGCGGCAAGGTGATCCTCGAGGTCTTCGGCGGCGCCGCCTTCGGCGACGTCGACCACGTCTACCACACCCGCGCCGCCCTCGAGCAGGTCGACTCGGTGGAGGGCCCCACCTTCGAGCAGACCGCCACCTGGCAGTACGACACCTTCACCGTCGGCCAGCGCTTCACCGTCGGCGGCTCCTTCGGCGTCATGCCGGCCTGGTGGGTCGAGGTCGGCGTGAGCGGCGGCCTGGTGCTCGCCCACAAGTACCTGAGCACCGGCTGGGTGCTCTACTACAACGGGCAGCTCGCCGACCAGGCCGACGAGTACTACGACCCGGTCACCGCCTGGCTCGGCCTCGTGCAGCCGCGGCTCCGCTTCTACGCCGCTCCCACCGGCGTGATCAAGCCCTACCTCACCCTCGGGGGCAGCGGGCTGCTCTACGACGGCTACGCCGTGCCCGACCTCGAGGAGGTCGACTACCCGAACCGCGAGGGCGGCCTGGGCCTCGGCCTCCTCGCCGGGGGCGGCATCGCCTTCGACGTTCCCGGCGGCGCCTTCGGCTTCATCGACGTGCCCTGGACCCTGGCGCTCTCGCCCGAGCCCTACGCGGCCGGCGAGAGCGACCCCTTCCCCGACCTCCCGAAGATCCCGGGGCGCGCCCGGCAGATCCTCATCGTGCGCGCCGGCGTCGGCGCCCGGCTCTGACCCGGCCGGCTTCAGCCCCGGGTGCGAAACCAGTCGATCGTGCGGGCGATGCCCTCCTCGAAGGGCACCCGCGGCTCCCAGCCGAGCTCGCGGCGGGCGCGGCCGATGTCGGGGCGGCGGCGGGTGGGGTCGTCCTTGGGGAGCGGCCGGAAGGTGATGCCCGCCGGGTTGCCGGTGATGCGGTTGATGTGCTCGGCGAGCTGCACCATGGTCAGCTCGTGGGGGTTGCCGAGGTTGCAGGGCCCCTCGGCCTCGCTCTCCATCAGCTTCACGATGCCGTCGACGAGGTCGCTGACGTAGCAGAAGCTGCGGGTCTGGCTGCCGTCGCCGAAGACGGTGAGGGGCTGCCGGTCGAGGGCCTGCCGGATGAAGGTCGGCACCACCCGGCCGTCGTCGGCGCGCATGCGCGGCCCGTAGGTGTTGAAGATCCGCACGATGCGCGTCGGGACCTCGCGGTAGCGGTGGAAGGCCATGGTCAGCGCCTCGGCGTAGCGCTTGGCCTCGTCGTAGACGCTGCGGGGGCCGATGGGGTTGACGTTCCCCCAGTAGCCCTCGACCTGCGGGTGGACGGCCGGGTCGCCGTAGACCTCGCTGGTGCTCGCCAGCAGGAAGCGGGCGCCGTCGCGCCAGGCGCGCTCGAGGGCGGCGCGCGTGCCGTGGCTGCCGACGTAGAGCGTCTCGAAGGGGAGCTGCACGTAGTCGATGGGGCTGGCCGGCGAGGCCATGTGGTAGACGCGCTCGAAGGGCTCGGGGCCGACGACCTCGGGGCCGAGGCCCTCGATCACGTCGGCCTCGACGAAGCGGAAGCGGGGGTGGCCGGCGAGGGCGGCGAGGTTGTCGCGCCTCCCGGTGACGAGGTTGTCCACGGCGACGACCTCGTGCCCGTCGGCGACGAGGCGCTCCACGAGGTGCGAGGGGACGAAGCCGGCTCCGCCGGTCACGAGTACGCGCATGGTC
>WGAH01000702.1 GCA_015489145.1 Deltaproteobacteria bacterium | reverse complement strand
GGCAGCCTCCTCGGGCGGCCCCGACCGCCGCGGGGCCGGGCCGGGAAGGCGGGAGCGCGCATCGGCGGAAGGCTACCCCGCGGCCCCGGACGCCTCCGCGCCGGCCCGGCGCTCCTCCTCGCCGCCTGTTCGGCCGCCCCGCCGGCCCCGCCGGCCGCTCCGGCCTGGGCCCCGCCGGGGGACGGGCGCGACTTTCCCGAGCGCCTCGTCTTCCCGCTGCCCCTCGCCGCCGATTCGGACCCCCGGGAGACGCCGGTGGCCGAGGAGCCGGGCTATGCCGTCTCGCGCGTGGAATTCCGCGTCTTCGACGTGCCGGGCACCGACGGCTGGCGCGCCACCGGGGCCCTGTTCGAGCCGCTCGCCGAGGACGCGGGCGAATTCGGCGTGATCGTGGGTACCGGCCACTTCGGCCAGGGCAAGAGCGCGCCGGAGTCCCAGGAGATCGCCCACCGCCTCGCCGCGACGGGGGTGCGGGTGCTGGTGGTGGACGCGCCGGGCATGGAGGACCAGGACGTGCCCGGGCGGTGGATCCACTTCGAGCGCGGGGCCCACGACCGGGCCTGGCTCGCCGCCGCCGGCACCAGCGCCGTCGCCCTGGAGGTGGCGCAGCTCCGGGCGGGCCTGGACCTGCTGGCGGCCCGGGGCAGCCGCCGCCTCGCCGCCGTCGGCGCCAGCGGCGGCGCCGTGCAGGCCTGGTACCTCGCCCTCGTCGACGAGCGGGTGGAGCGGGTGGTCCTCGCCTCCTTCCCGCCCATGCCCCACGAGGCGCGCCCCGGCGGCTGCCCCTGCGACGCCGTGCCGGGCTGGCCGGGCCCCGACCCCCGGGTCCTCGCGCTGGGCGCCGGCCGGCCGAGCCTGTGGCTGTCGGAGGTCGAGCAGCGGCGTCCCGCCGGCCTCCCGGACGATGCGCGCTTCGAGGTGATCGCCGGCCCCCACTCCTTCACCGAGGCGATGCAACGCGAGGCCCTCGCCTTCCTCGGGCGCTGGACGGGCCGGCGCCGCGGCGGTTGCGGGGCCGATGCGCTGCCCCCGGCGCCGCTCCTCGACCTGTCGGGGGAGCCGGTGGCCGGGCCGGGCATTCGCGATCTCCCCCTGCCCGGCGGGCCGCGGTGGACCCCGGCGCCCTGGCCCGACGTGCCCTTCGAGGTGAGCTGCGTCGGGGAGGGACCGGCGGTGGTGGTGGGCGGCGGGACGCGCGCCGACCGCGACGCCCTCGTCGGTCGGGGCCTGCGCGCCTGCCTGGTGCGCCCCCCGGTCGACGAGCTCGGTCCCGAGGAGGCGATCGTCACCGGCCGGGCCTGGGCCGACCGCCAGGGCGGGGCGCTCCTCGCCGCGGCCCGGTCCGTCGGCGCGCGGGCCGCCTGGGGGGTGCGCGCCTGGGGCCTCGCCGCCCGCTCCAGCGGCCTTCCCTTCGTCGTGCGGGACCCGGTGCGGACGGCCGACGCGGTGGACCCCCGGCGGGACCCGCCCTGGATCCACGTCCCCGGTGCCTGGTGGGGGAGCGTGGAGGCGGCGCTGGTCCCGGCCCTCGCCGTCGGCGAAGACCCGGATGCCCTGGCCGCCGCGCTCGCCGAGCGCCTGGCCGACGGCGGCTGACGGGGGCTGTCGCTCAGGAGCCGGCCGGCGCCACCGGCCGCAGCAGGCGGGCGAGGCGCGGCGGGAGCGCGTCCACGGCGGGCAGCCCGTCGAGGGGGCGGCCGTTCGCCGTCAGCACGAACAGCGGGCGCCGGCCGGCGGGCCCGTCGCCGGCGGCGGCGAGGCAGCCCGCCAGGGCCTTGGCGGTGTAGGTCTCCTCGACGGGAAGGCCGAGGCCCGCCGCCAGCGCCCGCGCCGCCTCTCCGGCCCGGGTGGGCCAGCCGTAGCCCCGGCCGAGCTGGTCGCCGATCACGACGAGGCGACCGGCCGGCGGCCGCGGTCGGCCGGGCAGGAGGGCGCCGGCCCGGCGGGCGAGGGCGAGCACCCGGGCGCGCGGCGCCTTCCAGGCCTCGACGACCCGCACGGCGAGGAGCGGCGCGGCCAGCCCGGCGAGGTGGAGCCCGAGGAGCAGCCCGGCGGCGGTGCCGCCGGAGCCGAGGGCGACGACGACCGCGCTCGGCTCGGGCAGCCGGCCGGCGGCCACGTCCTCGCCGATCTCCAGCCCGAGGTCCACCGCGCCGAGGGTGCCGAGGGGGGAGCTGCCGCCCGGCGCGATCCACCGGGTCGGTCCCCGCCGCCGGCTGGCCGCGAGGGCCCGGGCGGCGACCAGGGGCAGGGCGGCCTCGGAGCAGGGCCAGGCCCGGTCGAGGAGGGCGGCGAGGACCCGGGCGTTGGCGCGGGTGTGCGGCGTGTCGGGGTG
>WGAH01000701.1 GCA_015489145.1 Deltaproteobacteria bacterium | reverse complement strand
CCCCGGGGCCCCGCCGCCATCGTCCTCCTCGCCGGTTGCCGCCCCGACGCCGTCGACACGGGCGGCGCCAGCTTCGAGCTCTTCCTCGAGCCGGTGGTGCCCGTGGGCCAGGAGTCGCTGTTCCGCGACGCCGACCGGGTGACCCTCGCCGTCGAGCCGCGCTCCGGTGCCGGCGAGGAGTACGAGCTGAGCAACGTCGGCTCGGGGGAGTACGACGAGGTCGCCGGCCTGGGCGCCATCGACGACGCCCGCCTCTCGCTGAGCGCCTGGCGCGGCGGCGAGCGGGTCGCCTTCGGCCACACCGAGCGCGTCAGCGCCTCGGAAGGGAGCCTGCACGTCCCCGTCCTCGTCGCCGAGCTCGAGACCTTCGGGCGCCTCGGCGACCTCCCGGACACGCTCAGCGGCGGCGCTCTCGTCGGCGCCGGACCCGGGCGCTGGCTGCTGGTCGGCGGCAGCAACCGCACCACCTCCTCGACAAGCGGGGCGGTCGACTCGGTGCTGCTGTTCTCGGCGCTGCCCGCCGACGAGGGCATCGACTTCCGCCAGGTGGCCACCATCCCCTACGACAACCAGACCAACGGCGGTCTCGCCGGCGCGGCGGCGGTGGCCCTCGAGGGCGACTTCGCGGGCACGGTGATCATCGCCGGCGGCTCGTCGGGCTACCGGGACTGCACCACCGCCACCGACGCGGTCTACAGCCTCGACGTCGAGACCGGCGAGCTGACCGAGCTCGACCGCGACGGCCGCCTCGACACCCGGCGCATGCTCATGCGGGGCGCCGCGGCCTCCAACGGGCTGGCGGTGTTCGCCGGCGGCGCGGGGCGCTGCACCAGCGGCACCCCCGAGCCCTCGGAGCTGGTGCACGTCTACGACCCGGCCACGGGCATGAACAGCACGCGCACCCTCGACTACGACGGCGACAACCCGCCGTGGATGCCCACCGTCTCCCGCATCGGCGACAGCGGCGTCATCATCTGCGGCGGCGTGGTCTGGGACGCCGACTTCGAGACCTTCTCGATCTCGGGGCGCTGCCACTACGTCAGCGAGGCGGGCAACCTCTACAGCAACGCGATCACGATGCCGGTGCCGCTGGCCTGGCAGGGCGCCACCACCCTGGCCGACGGCGAGGTGCTGTTCACGGGCGGCTTCATCGACGGAAGCGCCGCCATCGAGGACGGAACCACGCTGGAGGCCACCGACCGCGCCTTCCTGTTCGACGGCGAGTCGTGGCTGGAGGTGGGCAACATGCACCGGCCCCGGGCGATGCACGCCACCGCCCTGCTCCCCGACGGGCGGGTCCTGGTGGCCGGAGGGGTGAGCGAGTCCGACGACCTCTACCTCTTCGACAGCCTCTCGGCCCTGGCCTGCGCCGAGGTCTTCGACCCCGACACCCTGGTCTTTTCCGAGGTGGGCGACTGCGAGGGCTCCAGCGGCGTCCTGCCGGCGGCGGTGGCCCACCCGATGCTCGCCTCCGACGGCCACTACGGGGTGCTGCTGGCGGGCGGGCTCGGGGCCGACCGCAAGCCGGTGGCCGACGCCGCGCTGTTCGTGCCCCGCACCCTACCCGACGCCTCGGACGAGTGAGAGCAGCCGGGGCAGGCCCTCCCGCAGGTCCGGGACGATGGCGTCGGCGCCGGCGGCCCGCAGCGCCGCCTCGTCGGACCAGCCCGTGAGCACGCCGAGGCAGCGCACCCGGCAGCCGAGGGGACGCAGCGCCGCCTGCCCGGCCCGGGCGCAGCGCACGTCGGCCGGCGTGTCGCCGACCACGAGCACCTCGCGGACGTCCACCCCCCGGCGGAGGGCCCGGCGCACGGCGATGGGGACCAGCTCGTCCCGCGTGTGGGCGTCGCCCCCGAACGCGCCGATCACCGGCTCGAATTCGTCCCACAGCCCGAAGCGGGCCAGCTTGATGCGCGCCCCTTCGCGCCAGTTGCCCGTGAGGAGCCCGATGGCGGCGTGCTCGGCGGTGGCCCGCACCGCTTCGCGCACCCCCGGCAGCACCCCGCCGGTGGCCCCGCCGATGCGCCGGCGCAGCTCCCGCAGGTAGGTGGCCCGCAGGCGGCCGATGCGCCGCGGGGTCGGAGGGATGCCCCGGCTCGCCATGCCCCGGGCGACGATTTGCGGGTCGATGGAGCCGGCGAAGGCGACGCCCGAGAACAGGGCGTCGTGGCCGAACAGGCGGCGGCCGGCGGCGGCCATCGAGGCCCGTCCCACGCCCCCCGACAGGATGAGGGTGCCGTCGATGTCGAACAGGACGAGGGGCATCAGGACTCCCGGGAGGCGGCGAGGAGGCGGGCCACGCCCCGCGTGAGGAGGTGGTCCACCGGCTCCCCGGCCGCGAGGCGCCGGCGCACCTCGGTGCTGCTCACCGCCGGAAAGGCGATGGCGGACTCGGAGGGCAGGGGCCAGCCCTGGCGGCCGACGACGATGGGGTCGAACTCGCGGGCGATGCCCTCCCAGTCCCGCCAGTGGTGGCGCTGGTCGAGCACGTCGGCCCCGACCACCAGCCGGAAGACGTGCTCCGGGTGGCGGTCGCGCAGGGCGCGCAGGGTGTCGATCGTGTAGGAGGGCGGGGGGAGCTCGCGCTCGATGGCGCAGACCTCCACGTCGGGGCCCACGTCGGCGGCCAGCGCCCGGGTCCAGGCGAGGCGCTCGTCGAAGGGGGCCAGGCGCTTGTCCTGCCGCCCCTCGAAGGCGTGCACGAAGACCGGCACCAGCCAGACCCGGTCGGCCCGCCCGGTCCACAACAGCCAGCGCGCCACCAGGCCGTGCACGACGTGGGGCGGGTTGAAGCTGCCGCCGTAGACCGCGATGCGCACCGCCCACCTCCGCGGAGACCCTGGCCGTCCCCCGTATCAAGGCCCGCCCGTCGGCACACCGCCGCGCCTGCGGTACCCTTCGGCGACGCGGGGGCGGGTTAGCTCCCCGCGGTCCCCCGGGTGGAGCTTCCGCGTGATCCGGCTGTACCACCTCACCAAGACCTACGGTGACCTGCCCGCGCTGTCCGACGTGTCCCTGCACGTGGCCAAGGGCGAGTTCTGCTACGTCACCGGGCCGTCGGGAGCCGGCAAGACCACGCTGCTCCGCCTGATCTACGGCGCGATTCGACCCACCGCGGGCAAGCTCCTCGTCGGGGGGGTCGACGTCGCCCGCCTCCCCCGGCGGCGGCTCCCGGCGCTGCGGCGCAACATGGGCATCGTGTTCCAGGACTTCAAGCTGATCCCCCGGCGCACGGTGGCCGAAAACGTCGGCCTCGCCCTCGAGGTCATCGGCACCCCCCGCGAGCTGATCCAGCGGCGGGTCGCGGCGGTGCTCGGCATCGTCGGCCTGCGGGGGCGCGGCGGCGAGTACCCGCCCACCCTCTCGGGCGGCGAGCAGCAGCGGGTTGCCGTGGCCCGGGCCATCGTCAACGACCCGTCCATCGTGCTCGCGGACGAGCCCACCGGCAACCTCGACGGGGCGATGGCCATCGAGGTGATGGAGATCCTCCAGGCGATCAACCTGCGCGGCACCACCGTGCTGGTCGCCACCCACGACGCGGCGCTGATGAAGCGCTTTCCCTACCGGGTCGTGCGCTTCGAGCACGGCCGCAAGGTGTCGGACGGATGAAGGGCACCACCGCACACATCCTGCGCCGGGCGGCCCGCTCCCTGTGGGAGAACCTCTACCTCAACGCCGTCGCCACCGGCGTCATCGCCGCCGCCCTCCTGCTGATGGGGGTCTACCTCTCGGTCCAGTACAACGTGGACCGCATCGTGCGGACCTGGAACCAGGACGTCCACCTCAGCGTCTACTTCAAGCCCGACACCCCCGAGGACGAGCGCTTCGCCCTGCGGGATCGCCTGGCGGCCGACCCCCGGGTCGCGGCGGTTCGCTACGTCAGCGAGGCCGAGGCCGCCACCTGGCTCGCCGAGCACGTGCCCGACACGGCCCCGGTGCTCGCCGAGCTGGGCGACGACGTGCTTCCCGCCTCCATCGAGGTCACCCTCGCGCCGCCGGCGGCCGACATGGACGCGGCCATCGCCTCCTTCGCCGAGGAGATCCGCTCGCCGGTCGTCGACAGCGTGGACTTCGGCCAGCAGTGGACCGAGCGCTTCCACGCCTTCCTGTCGCTGCTCAAGCTCCTCGGCGCCGTGCTGGGCACCCTCATCCTCGTCGCCGCCCTGTTCCTCGTGATGAACACGGTGCACCTCATCGTCTACAACCGCCGCGACGAGCTCGAGACCGAGCGCCTGGTCGGCGCCACCGGGGCCTTCATCGCCGTGCCCTTCATCGTCGAGGGGGTGGTCCACGGCACCCTCGGCGGCGGGCTCGCCGCCGGCGGCCTGTGGCTGGTCCACCGCCTGGTCGCCTCGCGCCTCCAGGAGGCCTTCGGCCTGGCGCTGGCCGGACAGCTCGCCTTCCTCCCCGGCTCCTGGCTCCTCCTGCTGTCCCTCGCCGGCGTGGTGCTCGGCGTGGGCGCGGCCCTCGTCAGCGTGCAGCGCTTCCTCGCCCAGGCGCCATGACGCTCCTCCTCCTCCTCGCGTGGCTGTGGGCGCCCCGGGCCCAGGTGGCGCCCCCCGGGGGGAGCTCCCTCGACGCCGCCCGGGCCCAGGAGCGCACCGTGCTCGGCGAGCTCCAGCAGATCGACGAGCAGCTCGGCGCGGCGCAGGCCGAGCTCCAGGCCCTCGAGGAGCGCGTCCGCGAGCTCGACGCGGCGAAGACCCGGCGCCTCGCCGAGCTCGCCGAGACCCGCGCCTCGGTGGAGCGCCAGCGCGAGCAGGTGCGCCGCTGGCTCGTGCAGCTCTACCGCCTCCACCGCCGCGGGCTCGCCCGGGTCGTCTTCGGCTCGGCCGACCCCACCGAGCTCCGGCGCACCAGCCGCTACCTCCAGGCCCTCGTCGCCGCCCTGATGGACCACCTCCGCGCCTGGTCGCGCCAGGCCGACCAGCAGCAGGCCCTCGTCGACGCCATCGACCGCGACATGGAGGCCATCGCCAGCCTCCAGGCCGAGGTGCGGGGCAAGCGGGCCGAGCTCCAGGCCCGCCGCAAGGAGCGCGTCGCGCTGCTCGACCGGGTTCGCAGCCAGCGCACCCTGGCCCTCCAGGCGCTCTCGGAGATGTCGGCGGTGCGGGCGGACCTCGACGACTCCCTCGCCTCCCCCGGCGCCTCGCGCGGCGGCGGGTCCCGGGCCACCCGCTTCCAGGACCTCCACGGCCGCCTGCCCTGGCCCACCACCGGGCGGGTGATCCGGCGCTTCGGGCCCTACGTCGACCCGACCACCGGCGAGCGGGCGCGCAGCATGGGCATCGACATCGCCGCCGACTACGGCAGCCCGGTGCGCGCCGTGTTCGACGGGGTCGTCGCCCTCGCCCGCCACCTGCCCGGATACGGCCAGGTCGTGGCCCTGGAGCACGGCCCCTACGCCACGGTCTACGCCCACCTCGCCAGCATTCGCGTCCGCCAGGGGCAGGCGGTCGAGGCCGGCGACGTGATCGGCCTCGTCGGCAACACCGGGCTCACCGAGGGCTCCGGCTACGTGCTGACCTTCGAGGTGCGCTACAACACCACCGCCCAGGACCCGCTGGACTGGCTCGCGCCCCAGGGGCGCTGAGGCCGGGGAGGCTCGATGAGGCGTTTCGTCGTCGCAGTGCTGCTCGTCACGGCGTGCTTCGCCGGCGGCCTCGCCAGCGGTTCCGCGGTGGTCCGCGCCGCCCACGCGAGCAACCCCTACGCCGGCCTCGACACCCTCGCCCGGGCGCTGACGACCATCGAGCGGCAGTACGTCGAGCCCATCGCCGAAATCGACCTGGTCTACGACGCGATCGAGGGCATGCTCGACCACCTCGACCCCCACTCCACCTTCCTCCGCCCGGATGCCTGGGCGGCGCTCCAGGAGCGCACCGAGGGGCGCTTCCTCGGCATCGGCGTGGAGCTCGACGAGTCGGCCACCCGCGCCGTGGTGCTGCGGGTGGTGCGCGACAGCCCCGCCGACCGGGCGGGCGTCCGCGCCGGCGACGAGATCGTCCGCATCGACGGCGAGGACGTGCGCGGGCTTCCGGGCGAGGAGGTGGGCCGCCGCCTGGCCGGAGAACGCGGCACCCCGGTGAAGCTGGGCCTGCTCCGGGGCGATCCGCCGCGGCCCGTCGCGTTGACGGTCATCCGGGACACCGTGATCGAGCACGTCGTCGACGGGGTGCTCCTCCAGCCGGGGCGCGCCCTCGTTCGCATCGAGCACTTCCAGCGCCACACCGTCGAGGAGCTCGACAAGGTGCTGCGCGACCTCGAGGCCGAGGGGGGCGAGCCGCTGGCCGCGATCATCCTCGACCTCCGGGGGGACCCGGGCGGGCTTCTCGACGAGGCCGTCGGCGTCGTCGACCTCTTCGTCAAGGAGGGCACCATCGTCCGCACGGTGGGCCGCGACGGGCAGGTGCTCGAAGCCCACGAGGCGCGGGACAGCGGGCAGGAATACACCGCCCGCCTGGTGGTGCTCGTCGACCAGCAATCCGCCAGCGCCGCCGAGATCGTCGCCGGCGCCCTCCAGGACCTCCACCGGGCCACGCTGGTCGGCACCCGCACCTACGGCAAGGGCTCGGTGCAGCAGGTCTACGAGTTCGAGGACGGCTCGGCGATGAAGCTCACCGTGGCGCGCTACGTCCTGCCGTCCGGGCGCACCATCGCCGACCGGCAGGGGCTCGAGCCCGACGTGCCGGTGAACGCGACCCCCGACGACGCCGCGGCCCGCCTGCGCCGGCGCATCGGCGAGCTCGCGATCCCCGACGACGAGCGGGCCGCCCTCCTCGCCGATCTCGACGCCGCCCTGCACCCGGCCGAGGCGACCGAGGCTCCCCTCCCCTCCCTTCACGGTCCCGGCGACCCGCTCGACACCGACCCCTTCGTGCGACGGGGCTGGGAGCTCCTCCAGGCCGGAGGGTGAGAACCCGTGCCGTCGCGGCGCTCGCAGCGGCGATCCTCGCGACCGCCGCGCTGATCGTCTGGGTGGCGGGAGGCGGGTCCCGCCTGGGTCCGGCGTGGCGGTCGCGGGGCTCGGCGCCCGCCGACGTCAAGGCCGTCGACGCCTGGAT
>WGAH01000700.1 GCA_015489145.1 Deltaproteobacteria bacterium | reverse complement strand
CTCGTGGAGCGGGCCGCCTGGCGCCTGGACGGGGTGCTGCCGCCGGACGACGGGTTCTCGCCGCTGCTCCCCGACGCGGTTCCGTCGCGGCAGCGGGGGGTGCGCCTGGGCAGCCTGGTGAAGCTGCGGCGGAAGGGCGCGCCCCCGGTGCTCCTCGCCGCCGGCTCCCGCGGGTGCGCCGCGGCGGTGGCGGTGCTCGACCGGGAGGCGGGGGCGGTTCTCGCCCGGGTCGGGCTGCCGGGGGTCTGCGGCACGCCGCGCCTGCTTCCCCCGGCCGACCTCGACGGCGACGGGCGGGAGGAGTTCGCCCTGCACGACGGGGACGCGGTGGCGCTCCTGCGCCTGGACCGGGCGGCGCCCGACCTGGCGCTCCTCGGCGGCTGGCGCTGTCCGTCGACGCGGTAGGCTCGGTCCGTCATGGCCGCCCCGCCGACCATTCCCGACCGCGCCGGCCTCGCCGCCGAGCGCGAGGCCGCCCTCGCCGCCGGCGACGACGCCCGCCTGCTGGCCCTGCGCGAGCTGGAACTGGCCGGCCGCGCCCTCGACCCGGTCATCGCCGGGGTGCGCCGCGACCGCCTGGTCGCCCACGACGCCCTCGCGACGACCTGGGAGGGCTGGGAGCTCGACGGCGGCCGGCGGGTCCTGCTGCGGGTGATCCGGCCGCGGTGGCGCCGCGACCCGGTGATGCGGCGGCGCTTCCTCGCGCGCCTGCGCCCGCCGGCGGTGCGCCACCCGCACCTGGCCCTGCCGGCGGTGGTGGGGGAGGCCGGCGGCTGGCTCCACCTGCGCGTGGCCCTGCGTGGCCTGCCCCTCGGCGAGCTGGCGGCGCTGGGCGAGCCGCCGGGCACCGAGGAGCTGGCGCGCCTCCTCGGCGCCGGCCTGGCGGCCCTCGACGCCCTGCACCGCGCCGGCTTCGTGCTCGGCGGCGATCCGGGGCGCCTGCTGTGCGCCGACCCCGAGCGGCCGGCGCTGGCCTGGCTCGACCCCTTCGACCCCGGCGGCGGGCCGGCCGACGACCTGCGCGCCCTGGCCCGCGCCGTCGCGGCGCTGGACCCCGAGGGCGAGGATCCCCTCGGGCTGTTGGCGGCGAGCTGGGCCGAGGACCCGCCTCCGAGCGCGCGGGACGCCGGCGCGGTGCTCCGGGGCGCCCTCGCCGGGCTGCTGGCGGCGGAGCGCCACCGCCTCGTGCGGCAGCGCCGGCGGCGGGGCAGGCAGGACCGGGCCGCGCGCCTCGCCCGGGCGGTGCGCCGGCTGGAGCGGGCGCTGCCGCCGCCGCCGGGGCGCTTCTGCCTGCGGGCGGGGCGCGACGCGGTGCTGGTGGTCGTCCACAGCGACGGGCAGGTCGTGCGCGGCGGGGCGACGGCCGACCCGCGCACGCGCCACCTCCCGCGGGCCTGGTCGGCCGAGGCGGGCCTGGAGCCGGCGCCGACGCGCTTCCTGCTGCGCGCCTGGGCGGGGCGGGCCGAGGGCGACGAGGCGCGCCGGCGGCGCGTGCAGGCCGAGCTCGGCGCCCGGGACGCCGAGGCCGAGGCCCTCATGCGCTGGCTGTCCGGGATGGCCCGCCTGCGCCGGGCCCGCAAGCTCGTCGAGTTCCGGGCCCGGCGCGGCGCCTGAGGGGCCGCCTCACTCGCTCAGCAGGATCGCGAGCAGGTAGGTGGAGGCGCAGTCGGCCCCCTCCACCGAGGACACGGTCAGCTCCCAGTCGCCGCCGTCGTCGTGGAGCAGCTCGTCGTCCAGCTCCAGCGCCAGGCTCTCCGAACCCTCGGCCTGGGCGCGCACCTCGCCGGTGTCGGCCTCGCTGAGCACCAGGCGCCAGGTCGCCCCCTCGGGGATGTTGTCGAGGGTGGCCTCCAGCTTGAAGACCGACCAGCCGTGGTCGGTGAAGCTGAAGGCGTAGCGGTCCACGTCGCTGGCGTCGTAGAGGCCGCCGGTGAGGGTGATGGAGGGGTTCTCGTCGAGGGAGCCGAGATCGAGGGGCGCGTCGTCGGGTTCGCCCGGGTCGTCCATCCAGGCGTCCTCGTCGACCGACCCGTCGCAGTCCTCGTCGACGCCGTCGCATCGGTCCTCGGCCCCCGGGTGGATCGCGGGATCGCCGTCCTCGCAGTCGCCGTCCGCCTCCGAAAAGCCGTCCCCGTCGGCATCCTCGGGGGGAGCGGCCGTGTCGTCGCCGCCGCTCTCGCCGCCGTCGGCCCCGGCCGTGCCGCCGTCGCCCTCGACGGCGGGCAGGGCGGTGTCCCCGCCGTCGACCACCTTGGTGGCGGCGTGGAAGTCGCAGGCGAGCAGCAGGGCGAGGAGGAACGTCACGCGCGGTATGGTACGCGGCGCCGGAGCCCCATGCAGCCCCTCGCGCCCACCGCCGTCCTCCCGGAGCCGCCCCGCGTCCTCGTGACCGGCGCGGGCGGGCTTCTCGGGCGGGCCCTGTGCCGGCGCCTCGCGGCGCGGGGCGTGCCGGTGGTGGCGGCGATCCGGT
>WGAH01000699.1 GCA_015489145.1 Deltaproteobacteria bacterium | reverse complement strand
CCGTACCACCCGGCGAGCTGCATGTCGGCCTCGGAGGCCTCGAGCACCCCCGAGGGGTGGTTGTGGATCACCGCCTCGCCGGCGCGCGGGCGGCCGAGGATGGCCGGCACCGCCGAGACGTGCCCCCGGCACAGCACCTCCACGCTGGCCACGCGGCCCTCCGCGTCGAGGCGGCCCAGGGCGAAGACCTCGTTGCCGCCGGCCTCCTCGATGGCCTGCCGCCAGGCGCGCGCCGGCGAGGCGGTGATCCACAACCACCCCTCGGGGGTGCTCGAGGCCTCCGAGGCCGACATGCAGCTCGCCGGCTGGTACGGCGAAAACGGCGTCGGCGTCGTGATCACGGACAACGCCGCCACCCGCGACTACTGGGTGGTGGAGCCCCACCGCCCGCGGGCCGAGGCGGTGGACGAGGCGGCGGTGCGCCGCTTCTTCGCGGTGGACCTCCCCCGGGCGCTGCCCGGCGCCGAGGCCCGGGCGCCGCAGGTGGACATGGCCCTGGCGGTGGCGCGGGCCCTGTCGGCCGAGGCGCCGACGGTGGCGGTGCTCGAAGCGGGCACCGGCACCGGCAAGACGCTCGCCTGGCTGGTGCCGGCGGCGCTGTGGGCCCGGGCCAACCAGGGGCGGGTGGTGGCGGCGACCTACACCCGCAACCTCCAGGGGCAGGTGATCCACGACGACGTGCCCCTGGCCCGGCGGGCGGGCCTGGACTTCCGCTGGGCGGTGCTGGAGGGGCGGAACAACTACCTCTGCCTGCGCCGGCTGGAGCGCGAGCGGGCCCAGGCGGCGCGCCGCGGCGACGAGGAGGCGCGGGCCGAGCTCGACCGGCTGGCGGCCTGGGCCGAGACCACGGCGACGGGCAAGCGCGACGACCTCGGCGACCTGCCGGTGGACGACGAGGTCTGGGAGTCGGTGCAGAGCGACTCGGACTACACCCTGCGGGCCCGCTGCCCGCACTTCGAGCGGTGCTTCTACTACCGGGCCCGGCGCGAGGCGGCGGCGGCCGACGTGATCGTCGTCAACCAGCACCTGCTCCTCGCCGACCGGCTCCTGCGCGACACGCCCGGGGCGCGGCCGATCCTGCCGGACCACGACCGGGTGATCCTCGACGAGGCCCACCACGTCGAGGACGCCGCCACCTCGGTCTTCCACCGGCGCCTGTCGCGCTGGGCGGTGCGGCGGCTGGGGCGGCGGCTCCTCGACCGGGAGCGCCGGCGCAAGCGCCGCGACGGCACCGTGGAGGTGCGGGTGCGGGCCGGGGCGCTGTCGGTGCTGCGGGGCCACGCCGACACGGCGCGGGCCGGTCTCGACGGGCCCACCCGGGCGCGGGTCCACCAGGCCATCGACGACGTGGAGCGGGGGCTCCGCGAGGTGGTGGGCGAGGCGGACAACTGGTTCGAGGCGATCGCGCTGGAGGCGCTGTCCGAGCGCGGCGAGCCCCGGCGCATCGACGCGAACTTCGCCGCCAGCCCGGCCTGGCGCGACGCGGTGGAGGCCGCGCTGGCCGACATGGCGACCCGGCTCGTCGAGCTCGCGCGCCGCATGGACGAGCTGGAGGAGCTGCTGGGCGACATGGACGGCTCCATCGAGCGATCCGACCCCCAGCCCTTCCAGGACCTGCGCGTCGCCGCCCGCCGCGTCGGCGCCCTCGCGGCCCTCGCCGCCGACCTGCGCCGCCACCCCGACGACCCGGGCGAGGAGGTGGCCTGGATCGAGCGCGAGGGCGGGCGGGGCGGCCGCGGCTTCGCCCGGCTCGCCATCGCGCCGGTCGAGGTGGGCGACACCCTGCGGCGCGTGCTGTTCGACCCGGTGCACGCCGCCGTGCTCACCTCGGCGACGCTCATGGTGGCGGGAAGGCCCGACCACCTCCTCGGCCGGCTGGGCCTCGGCGACCTCGTCGATGCCCCGGGCGGGGGAGGGGAGGGCCGGCCGCGCCTCGACAGCCGCGTCTTCCCGTCGCCCTTCGACTACGCCGCCCAGGCCGTCCTCGGCCTGCCCCGCGACCTGCCCGACCCCCGCGAGCCCGGCTGGCTCGAGGCGGTGGCCCGCGCGACCTGCGAGGCCGTCGAGGCCGCCGGCGGCGGCGCCTTCGTGCTGTGCACCAGCTACTCCCTGGTCGACGCCCTGCACCGGGCGGCCGAGGCGCGGCTCGGCGGGCGCTTCGCCCTGTTCCGCCAGGGCCGGGTCGACCGCCGGCTGCTGCTCGAGCGCTTCCGGCAGGCCCGCGACGGCGTCCTGTTCGGCACCGACAGCTTCTGGGAAGGGGTGAGCGTGCCCGGCCGGGCCCTGCGCCTGGTCGTGATCCCGAAGCTGCCCTTTCGCGTGCCCACCGACCCGATCGAGCAGGCGCGGGCCGAGCGCGTCGAGGCTCGGGGCGAGAGCGCCTTCTACGCCTACGCCCTGCCCTCGGCCGTGCTGCGGCTGCGCCAGGGCATCGGCCGCCTCGTCCGCACCCGCGCCGACCGCGGCGCCGTGCTCCTCCTCGACCGCCGCCTCCTGAGCGCCCGCTACGGCCGCGTCTTCCTCGCCAGCCTCCCGCCGATGCGCCGCCTCACCGGCCCCTGGCGCGCGGTGCGCGAGGAGCTGGAGCGGCTGTTCGGCTAGTGCCTCTGCTCGCAAGTTCCTGCCCCACCCAAGCGCCGCCACGGCTGAGTGGTTCCCGGAACCTGCGAGCTCCGGCACCAGCGTCCCATTGCAAGGGGGGCCGCGCCCCCCGGTGCCTTCGGCACCTCCCCCGCGGCGGTCGCTTCGCGCCCGCCGCGGGGGAGGTGCCGAAGGCACCGGGG
>WGAH01000698.1 GCA_015489145.1 Deltaproteobacteria bacterium | reverse complement strand
TCGCCCGCGAGGTCCTGGAAGGGGAGGACTTCCGGGCCGAGCTCGTCGCGGCCGAGTCCCCGCCGGTCCTCGCCGACCCGCGCCACGTCGCCCGAATCCTCGGGGCCCTGCTCCGCAACGCCCGCACCGCCGCCGGCCCGGCGGGGGCGGTGCGCGTGCGCGTCGGTCCCGGCCCGGCGATTCGCGTGGAGGACGACGGACCCGGCGTCGCCGCCGAGGACGAGGCGCGGATCATGGAGCCCTTCTTCACCCGCACCGGCGGCACCGGCCTCGGGCTCGCCGTCGCCCGCCGCCTCGCCGAGGCGATGGGCGGGCGGCTCAGCCTCGAGCGCGCCCGCCCCGGCGCCTGCTTCTGCCTCTGCCTGCCCCGGGCCGAGGCCGCCGGCCGCCGGACGGCTACAGCAACCCGTACTTCTCCAGCCGGTAGCGGAGGGCGTAGCGGCTGATGCCGAGGAGCCGCGCCGCCGCCGACTGGTTGCCGTCGGTGCGGGTCATCGCCTGCACGAGCAGGCTGCGCTCCAGCTCCTCGAGGTTCACCCCCTCCTCGGGCAGCACGAAGCCCGCCGGCAGGCCGGCCCCGCTCCCGGTCCCGGCCCGGCCGAAGCGCACCTCGGCGGGGAGGTGCTCGGCGCGGATCACGTCCCGGGCCTCCAGGATGACGATGCGCTCGATGACGTTTCGCAGCTCGCGCACGTTGCCCGGCCAGGGGTAGCGCTTCAGGCAGGCCATCGCCTCCTCGCTCACCCCGCGCACCTCGCGGCGGAACTCGCGGTTGAAGCGCTTGATGAAGTGGTCCACCAGCAGGGGCACGTCCTCGGTGCGCTCCCGGAGGGGCGGCACCTCGACCCGGATGACGTTGAGGCGGAAGAACAGGTCCTCGCGAAAGCGACCCCGGTTGACCTCGACGGCGAGGTCGCGGTTGGTGGCCGCGATGACGCCGGCGTCGAGCTGGATGTCGGCCACCCCGCCGACGCGCTTGAACCGGCGGCTCTCGAGGGCCCGGAGCAGCCGGGCCTGGGTGGCCGGCGACATCTCGCCGATCTCGTCGAGGAAGATCGTGCCGCCCCGGGCCACCTCGAACAGGCCGCGCTTGGTCGCCTTGGCGTCGGTGAAGGCGCCGCGCTCGTGGCCGAACAGCTCGGACTCGATGAGCTGCTCGGGGAGGCTCGCGCAGTCGACCTCCATCATCGGACCGTCGCGACGGGGGCCGCGCTCGTGGATCGCGTGGGCGATCAGGTCCTTTCCGGTGCCGCTCTCCCCCACGACCAGCACGGTGGGCGCATCGACGTCCTCGAGGCGCTCCAGGGTCTCGAACAGGCGGCGCATCGCCGGCGAGACCCCGATGATGCGCCCGTAGCTGCCGGCCTCGCGGTCGCGGAGGTAGCGCACCTCGGTGGCGAGGCGGTGCTGCTCGAGCACCTTCGCCACCGCCAGCCCCACCTCGCGCAGGTCGAAGGGCTTGTGCAGGTAGGCCCGGGCGCCGAGGCGGGTGGCCTCGACCGCCGAGTCCACCGCGCCGTGGGCGGTCAGCACGATGACCGGCAGGTCGTGGTCGGCCTCGCGCAGGCGCCGCATCAGCTCCAGCCCGTCCATGCGCGGCATCCGCAGGTCGGTGATCACCAGGTCCGGCGCCACCTCGTCGAACTTCTCCAGGCACTCGACCCCGTCGCGGGCCTCGTGGACGGTGTGGCCCTCGCCCCGCAGGTGCTCCGCGAGGGACCAGCGGATCAGGTCCTCGTCGTCGACCACGATGATGGTGTACCCTGCCCGACCGTTCGTCATGCGACCCTCGCTCGCGCTGTGCGATTTTGCACATAACGATGTGGCGGAAAGCGCGCGCGGGGCGGTGTCGCCGATCAGGCCCACAAGGCCGAATTCCCGCTACCGCCTGCACTACCGTGATCCATGTCAGCAAGGCACGGGTCTTGCTGTTAGGATGGTTGCGCCGCCAACCCGGAGTCCCGGATGAGTTCCGCTCACGCCTGCCCCTGCTCCCGACCGTGCACGCAGGTCGACCTCAACGCCCCGATCACCCGCCACGGCGAGGTCTTCCGGTTCAAGCGGGGCGAGGTGCTCTGGCGCCAGGGCGAGGCCTCCCAGTGGCTCGTGTCCGTGTGCACCGGCGTGCTGAAGCTCTCGCGCGAGTGGCCCGACGGCCGCGAGGCGATCCTCGACCTCGTCTTCCGGGGGCGCATGGTCGGCGAGACGGCCGCGCTCCCCGGCCACATGGAGGCCGCCACCTGCACCGCCCTGTCGGCGGGCCGCGGCGTGCGGGTCTCCGCCGAGAAGCTCACCGAGCTGATCCGCGAGGAGCCCCGCCTGGCGAGCACCCTGCTCGACCTCGCCTGCACGCGCCTCGACACCTTCACCCGCCGCCTCGACGAGATGGCCCACGGCGCGGTGGAGAACCGCCTGGCCCGGGTGCTGCTCCGCATCGGCGACGAGGTGGGCCTCAAGGACTCCCGCGGCACCTTCGTCCCCGTCCGCCTCAGCCGCGGCGACCTCGCCGACATGGTGGGCTGCCGGGTCGAGACCACCATCCGGGTCATGACCCGCTGGCAGCGCCAGGGCATCGTCGAGACCCAGCGCGAGGGGCTGGTGATCCGCGACCACGCCCAGCTCGCCGAGACGGCGCAGCTCAGCGCCTGAGCCCGCCTACGGCGCGGCCGGCGCGCCCTCGCGGCCTTCCTGCTCCGCCAGGACGCGGTGGCGCACGAGGCCCCACAGCCCGGCGCCGATCGCCCCGGCCAGCGGCGCCAGCGGGTGGGTGCGAAGCTCGATGTCCGTGGTGCCCTGGGCCTCGAGGCGCTCGCGCAGCACGGCGAGGAGCCCCTCGTCCCGCGAGCCCCCGCCGGTGACCAGCACCGGGCCCTTCGCCTTGACCGCCTTGAGCAGCCGGCCGAGGCGCTGGCTCACGCTGACGTGCAGGCCCCGGAGGATGTCCGGCGTGGGCACGCCGCGGCTGACGAGGTTGATCACGTCGGTCTCGGCCAGCACGGCGCAAATGCCGCTCGGCGGCTCGGCGCCCTGGGCCTGGAGCGACAGGGGCCCCACCTCGTCGAGGGTGACGCCGAGGTAGCGGGAGATGTTCTCGAGGAACTGCCCGGAGCCCGAGGCGCACTGGCCGGTCATGCGGTGGCGCTCGACCCGGCCCTCGGGGGAGAAGACGATGGCCCGCGAGTGCAGCGCCCCCACGTCGAGGGCGCCGCGCACCTCGGGGTCGAGGAACAGGGCGCCGCGGGCGTGGGTGGTCATGCCGTAGAAGTGGCCGTGGCGGAAGGGCACCGCCTCGTCGTCGCCGGTGGACGCGACGTAGGCGACGTCGGACTCGGCAAGACCGTGGGCGGCGAGGATGTTGTCGAAGGCGTGCCGCGCCACCCGCGAGGGAATGCGGCGACGGATGCGCTCCTCCATCGTGCCGAGCAGGGGCCCGTCGAGGTCGTCGCGATCGGTGACGAGGGCCACCTGGACGGTGCTGCTGCCGACGTCGATGCCGGCGGCGATGATGCCGTTGCTCATGTCAGGCCTCCGTGCCGTCGAGGGCCGCGCGCCGGGCGAACATCGCCGCGCCGTGGGCGCCCATGTAGATGCTCTGCGGGTCGACGTTGATCGTGATGTCGCCGTAGTTGTCGTGGACCAGCTCGCGCAGGACGGCGACGACCGCCGGGTTGCGGGCCACCCCGCCGGTGAAGGTCATCTCGTCGCTGACCCCGCCCGACCGGGCCAGCAGCGACATCGCCCGCAGGACGATGGCCCGGTGCAGGCCGGCGAGGATGTCCTCGCGGGCGTTGCCGGCGGCGAGCAGCTCCCGGACCTCCACCCCGGCGAAGACCGTGCAGGTGCTGGCCACCTTGATCGTGCGCTTCGCCGAGAGCGCGAGGGGACCGAGCTCGTGGACGCCGATGTTCAGCTCGTCGGCGACGTAGCCGAGGTAGCGTCCGCTGCCGGCGGCGCAGCGGTCGTTCATCTGGAAGCCCGTGACCTCCCCGCGCTCGTTGACCTGGATCGCCTTGGTGTCCTGGCCGCCGATGTCGAGCACGGTGCGGGTGTTCGGGAAGGCGGCGTGGGCCCCGAGGCCGTGGCAGAGGATCTCGGAGCGGATCCACTCCTTGGGGAAGGGGAGGCGCTGCCGGCCGTAGCCGGTGCCCACCGTCACCTCGGGCTCGAGGTCGAGGGCGGCCACCCCGGGCACGGCCTCGCGAATCGCCCGGGCCGCCTCGGGGCCGATGCGGTCGCCGGCCAGCGCGAGGGCGCGCTCGGCGAGGTCGGCGAAGGGGGTGTCGTCCACCGTGTTCTCGAGGACGAGGATCCAGCGGTCGTACAGCCCCATGATCGCCTCGAAGCTCACCCCGTGGCGGAGCGAGATCTCCTCGGCGAGGTTCATGAAGCGGCTGCCCACCGTGTCGCGGAAGAAGCGGTTGGCGCCCGCCGAGAACAGCCCCTCGCCCTCGGCGTGGAGCTGCTCGAGGGCGTCGTCGACGGCGGCGCGCAGGTCGCCCTCGGCGTGCTCGCGCAGCAGCGCGCCGAGGCGTTCGAGGCTGCCGAGGTCCTGGGCGAGCTGGAAGGTGCGGCGCAGCTCGGCGGCCTCGGCCTCGCCCACCCCCGAGGCCTGGCGCAGCAGGGTGAGGCGCGCCCCGTGGAGGCACTGGGCCCGGGCCACGGCCGTCGCGACGTCGTAGTCGGAGCGGGTGTTGGTGATGCCCCGGCCCAGCACCGTGCCGTCCTCGGCCAGCAGCACGGCCTTGGTGGTGGTGGAGCCGAGGTCGATGCCCATGTAGGTGCGGCTCATCGGGCGCCTCCCGGGGCGGGGGCCGGGGCGCTGCCGCCGGCGGACCGCCGCGCGTCGAGGACCTGGAAGTAGCTGTCCAGGCGGTTCTTCAGGTTGGCCGTCGAGTAGTAGCGGGGGTCGACGAGGTCGGACTCGATGAAGGCCCCCGGCTTGCCCGTGCGCTTCTCGACGGCGCGGAGCATGGCGAGCTGCCCGGCGCTGAAGCTGTTGCAGCTCTTGACCGAGTGGATCACGAAGCCGTCGGCGTCGTATTCCCGGATGTAGTCCGAGATCAGGTCGACGCGGCCCGGCAGCGAGATGTTGGTGTAGCAGCCGATGCAGTAGCGGGCGAGGCTGCCGAGGGGGTCGTCGGGGTCGTGGCGGAAGCCGCGGTCGTAGAGCCCGCCGACCCGCGTGTAGGTGCTCGCGACGGCGACGGCGCCCTCGCCGTAGAACAGCTTCCAGAAGTCGCGGAAGCTCGTCCAGTTGGGCGGCCCCTCGACCACCAGCCGGTACTTCTCGCGCTCGAGGGTGCCCTCGGGGGTGATCGGCCCGAGGCCCTTCTCGATGCGCTCGGCGATCTCGGAGCGCAGCGCCTGGTAGTACTCGACGGCCTCCGGCGTGCCGCGGAAGGCGGTGAAGATCGGGCCGATGTAGTAGACGCCGCCGAAGTAGCCGTCGATGGGGCTCGGCTTGTGCCGGGCGCTCTCGAGGGACCAGACGAGGTCCTCCTCCGCGACGGCGGAAAGGCGCAGCATCTCGCGCAGGCGGTCCTCGTCGTAGGCCCGGCCCGTGACCCGCTCCATCGTCGGGATCACCTCCTCGGCGAGCTGCCGCTTGACGTACTCGACCATCTCGTCGTCGACGCGCCCCTGGCCCTGGTAGGGGATGTGCAGGAAGACGACCGGGCAGTCGTAGTGCCGCCGCAGGATCTCGAACCACTTCATGAAGGTGAAGCAGCCGGTGTAGGACAGCAGCAGCAGGTCGGGCTCGGGGAGCTTCTCGCCGGTGGGGCCGATGTTGCCCTTGAGCAGCATGCCCACGTCGGCCTTGACGTAGGAGCACACGTCCTCGGAGTGCCCGGCGCGCTCGGCCTCGCGGATGTACTCGCCGGTGCGCTTTCGCATCCCGTTCTGGAGCGCGTTGATCTCGGGCAGCACCGGCAGCAGGTCGAAGCTCCGCATCAGCTCGGTGAGGTTGCCGGGCACGAAGGTGTAGGCCACCTTGCGCCCGGTCTGCGGCGCCATCGTGAGGTCGTGGAAGTGCCGGGCCAGCATCTGCTTCTGCAGGAGCTGGCTCCTGTCCTTGCGGGGCGCGGGGTTGGCGGTGGACATGGGGACTCCCGGGGGGTGGGTCAGGT
>WGAH01000697.1 GCA_015489145.1 Deltaproteobacteria bacterium | reverse complement strand
GGGGGAGGCCGCGCGGAGGTCGGCGGGACCGAAGACCTCGGGCAGCTCCTCCGCCGTGGGCCCGGTCAGGCGCGCGAGGTCGGCGGGCGCCCCCATCGCCACGACGCCGGCCACCCGCTCGGGGGCGTCGAGGGCGAGGAGGAGCGCGAGCTGCGCGCCGGCCGAGTGCCCCCACAGGGCCACGGGACCGGCGCCGGCGGCCACCAGCGCCTCGAAGGCGGCCCGCGCGTCGTCGAGCTGGGCAGGCCAGCGGTGTTCCGGGGCCAGCCGGTAGCCCGCCGCGCCGACGAGCAGCCCCGCCCGGGCCAGCCGGGGCCCGAGGGGCGCGTAGTCCCGCCACGACCCCTTCCGCCAGCCGCCGCCGTGGACGAGGAGCACGCCCGGACGCCGCCCCTCGCCGTCCGCCCAGAAGTGGACCGCCTGCCGGGGGTGCGGTCCGGTGGACGCGGACCAGCGGCGCAGGCCCCATCCCCGCGCGGCCCCCACCACGGCGCGCCGCAGGCGGTTCGCCGCGAACAGCGCCGGCCCCAGCGGCCCCAGGGCCTCCGCCGGGTTCACCCCTCGCCCTCCAGCGGGCCGCCCAGCTCCGCCCACGCCGCCAGCCCGCCCTCGAGGCTGGTGGCCTGGAACACCCCCTTCTCGCGCAGCAGGGTGGCGGCCCGCCGGGATCGCTCCCCGGTGTCGCTGTAGCAGATCACCTCGTCGAGCTCGCGCACCTCGGTCCAGCGCCGCTCCAGCTCGTCCAGCGGGATGTGGAGGCTGCCGGGAATGCGGCGCGCCGCGTGCTCCTCGGGGCCACGCACGTCGAGGAGGGAAACCGGCTCGCCGGTGTCCACCCGCTCGAAGACCTCCTGCGCCCCGGCGTCGAGGCGGGCGAGACGGGCGGCGTCGAGCTCCTCGGCGGGAGGAGGAGGCTCGGCCGGAGCGGCGGCCGGGCGGGGCGCGGCGGCGGGCTCCGGCCGCACCCGGTGGAGAAGGCGGCGGGCGATGCGGCGCAGCATGGGACCTCCGGGGTCGGACGCGGTCGAGGCTACCCCAGGCGCGCCGGGTTCGGGGCGCCGCGGCAGCCCCGGCCACCGACGGGCTTCGCCCACCCGGGGCACGACCCGGGAGGAATCCGGAAGCGGCAGGATGCCGCTTCTCCTCCAACCTCCGGCGGCCCTTCGAAGCGGGCGCTCAACCCGTGTTCTTCATGCCGGCGGCGATGCCGTTGATCGTGACGAGCAGGCCCGCCTCGGCCGAGGCCCGGCCGTCGCGCACCCGGCCGAGAAGCTCGGCCTGGAGCAGGTTGAGCGGCTCGACGTAGGGGTTGCGGACGGCGATGGAGCGGCGAATCGCCGGGCTCGCCTCCAGCAGTTCCCGCCGGCCCCGCAGGCGCAGCAGCCGCGCCCGCGCCCCCCGGAAGCGCGCCCGCAGCTCCTCGCCGACCGGGCGCAGCTCCTCGGGAACCAGGCGCGCGTCGTAGACCTCGCCCACCTCGGGCTCGGCCTTGGCCAGCACCATCTCCACCAGGTCGAGGGTGGTTCGGAAGAAGGGCCAGCGGGCGTCCATCTCGGCGAGGTCGGCGGCGCGGTCGGCCTCCTCGACCCAGGCCAGCGCCGCGTCCACCCCGAGCCAGGCCGGCAGCATGAGGCGCACCTGCGTCCAGGCGAAGACCCAGGGGATCGCCCGCAGGGTCTCGATGCCGCCGCGCTCGACCTCGCCGGGCTTCGGCGGCCGGCGCGCGGGGCGGCTGCCGATGTTGAGGCGGGACAACTCGATCTCGGGGGTGGCGACGCGGAAGTACCGCACGAAGCGCGCGTCGTCGCGCACCACGGCGCGGTAGGCGTCGCGGGAGCGGGCCGCCAGCTCGTCCATCAGGCTTCGCCAGGCCGGCTCCGGCGGCGCCGGCGGGGCGAGGGTGGCCTCGAGCACCGCGCTGGTCGCCAGCTCGAGGTTGCGGAGCGCCGTGCCCGGCAGGCCGTACTTGTGGCTGATCACCTCGCCCTGCTCGGTGACCCGGATCGCCCCGTCCACGCTGCCCGGCGGCTGGGCGAGGATGGCGGCGTGGGTGGGCCCGCCGCCCCGGCCGATGGAGCCGCCGCGACCGTGGAAGATCGTCACCCGCAGGCCGGCCTCCCGGGTGGCGGCGACGATGGCCTCCTGCGCCCGGTAGAGCGCCCAGGTGGCGGCGAGGCGGCCGGCGTCCTTGGCCGAGTCCGAGTAGCCGATCATCACCTCGTGCCGGCCGCCGTGCAGCTCGTGGAGGCGCCGCCGGTACCACGGCACCGCGAGCAGCCGCCGCACCGCCTCGCCGACGCCGTCGAGGTCGGCCAGCGTCTCGAACAGGGGCACCACCCGCAGGGGCGGGCCGGACTCGGCGGTGGCGAAGCGCATGCGCGCCTCGCGCTGGAGGGCCTCGACGAGGAGCACGTCCGAGGGGTGCGAGGCCATGGAGATCACGTAGGCGCCCAGCGATCCGGGCCCCATGCGCGCCGCGACGGCGAAGGTGGCGAGCACCTCGGTGGTGCGCTCCGACAGCACCCCGCCCCCGTCCCAGAGCTGCGGCGGCACCAGGGGGCGCCGGTCCTGGAGCAGCCCGACGAGGAAGGCCTGGCGGTGGGCCTCGTCCCAGTGGGCGTAGCCGCCCAGCCCGAGGTAGCGGGTGATCTCGTCCATCGCCTCGGTGTGGCGGTCGGCCTCCTGGCGCAGGTCGAGGCGCACCAGGGTGAGGCCGAAGGCGGTGAGCCGTCGGATCACGTCGGTGAGCCGCCCCTCGGCCACGACCCGGTCGCCGCGCTCCACCAGGGAGCGGTGGCACAGCAGCAGGGGCTCGCGCAGCTCCTCGACCCGGCGGTAGGGCCGGGCCCCGCCTTCCGCCGGGGGCGCGCGCCCCTCCAGCAGCGCCTCGGCCTCCCGGCGGGTGGCGGCGAGCCGGGCGAGCACCTCCTTGAGCAGCGCCCGGTAGGGCTCCCAGGCCTCGCCCACCCGGGCGCGCAGCTCGTTCGAGGCGTCGTTCATCGACAGCTCGGCCCGCAGCGCCGCCACCTCGCGCTCGTAGAGCACCGCCGCCTGCCAGCGAGCCAGCAGGCAGGCGCGCACCGTCACCTCGGGGGTGACCCGCGGGTTGCCGTCGCGGTCGCCGCCCATCCACGAGCCGAAGCGCACCGGCGCGACGTCGAGGCCCAGCGGCTCGCCGGCCTGCTCGCGAAGGACGCGGTCCAGCTCGCGCAGGTATCGGGGCACGGCGTCCCACAGCACGTTCTCGAAGACCGCCATGCCGCCGCGCACCTCGTCCTCGGGGGTCGGCCGCTCCGGGCGCAGCTCGTCGGTCTCCCAGGCGGCGGTGATCTCGCGCAGCAGGGCCTCGCGCAGCTCGGCGTCCTCCCGGGCCGTGCGGTCGGGGCGGTCGCGGGCGGCGAGGAGCCGGGCGATGGCGGCGTGCTTCTGGAGCAGGGTGCGCCGGGTGGCCTGGGTGGGGTGGG
>WGAH01000696.1 GCA_015489145.1 Deltaproteobacteria bacterium | reverse complement strand
GTCCTCATCGTCTCGGCCGCGGTCCTCGTCGCCCTGCTCGCGGCGGCCGTCGTCCTGCCGCGCGTCCTCGGCCCGCGCATCCTCGACCTGTTCCTGATCGCGGTCAAGGCCCTCGTCGCCACCGACGGGCGCATCACGAGCCGCGAGGCCGAGAGCCTCCGGCTGCTCGAGCAGATGCTCACCGGCAACGACCGCACCGAGGAGTGGGGGCCGCCGCCGATGACCGAGGAGCTCGACATGGGGGAGTGAACCCCACCCTCCGGGACTCCCGATGCGTTCCCTGCTCGTCCTCCTCGCCGCCTGCGCCCACCGCCCCGCCGGGCCCGCGCCGGCGGCCCGCCGTCCCGACTGCCCGACCCCGGTGGCCGACCCGGCCGCCCGCACCGCCGAGGGCCTCGCCCTCCTCGAGCGGGCCCGACAGGGTGAACACCTCGTCGGGTGGGAGGCGGCCTGGGGGATGCGGGCGCTGCGGGAGGCGGCCCTGTCCGGCCACGCCCCGGCCCTGTCGGCCTGGGGCCGCGCCCGCCTGGGCATGCTCTACCTCGACCGCGCGCCCGACCCGGACAGCGCCGCCGAGCGCCTCGCGTACGCCGAGGCCCTCGCGGCCATCGCCGCCGCCGCCCGTCTCGGCGACGAGGACGCCCGCGATGCCCTCCCCGGGCCGATCCTCGACGCCATCCTCGGCTCCGGGACCCCGCCGCCTCCCGCCGGGGAGGACGCCCCGATGGCCGACCTGCCGCGCTCCTGGCTCGACGCCGCCCGCGTCATCGCCCTGCACGACCTCGCCTGCTGGGGTGTCGACTGACGGGGCCGGGTTCGGGTGACTGGCGCCATAAGCGGGCAGAAACTGTCCCGATTGCTCGAATCGGGGTGCATGGGTTTCCAGCCTTGGGTTAGGCTGAGCCGGCGGCCCGGACCGGCCGCGGCCTTCGAACCCCGGACCCGGCATGTCCAGCGTGCTCATCGTCATCGCCCTCGTCTCGGGGGCCTGGCTCCTCGCCCACAAGGTGGTCGAGGGCCTGCGCGCGCGCTTCCTGGTCGCCACCGGGGCGGAATACATCCTCGTCGGCCTGCTTCTCGGCCCGGCCATGCCCTGGCGGCCGGCGCTCGCCGGCGACGTGCTGGCGGGCCTCTCGCCCCTCATGGTGCTGGCCGTGGGCTGGGTGGGCCTGATCTACGGCATGGACGCCAACCTCCGGGCGATGGCGCAGCGCCGCGACGCGCTGGGGATGCTCGTGCTGGTCGAGGTGGGGGCCAGCGCCCTCGCCGTCGGCGCCGCCGCCTGGTTCCTCCTGGGCTCGGGCTGGTTCGGCACCTTCGAACCCGCCGACCGCCAGGTCGCCACCTGGGCCCTCGCCGCCAGCGCCGGGGTGGGCAGCACCCTGGCCATCGACCTCGTGCGCCGGCGTTTCCGGGCCGAGGGCCCCGTCACCGACCTGCTCGGCCGGGCCGCGCGCCTGGGCGAACTGATCAGCATCGTCGGCTTCGGCCTGCTGTTCTGCGTGCACCACCGGGGCTGGGCCGAGGCCACCGCCGGCTGGAACTACGCCAACTGGATCCTCGTCACCGGCGGCCTGGGCCTGGGTCTCGGGGTGCTGTTCCGCCTGTTCCTCGGCTCCGAAACCGACCCGGATCGCCAGTTCCTGGCGCTGCTCGGGATCGTCGTCTTCGCGAGCGGCGCGGCGCAGTACCTCCACCTCTCACCGCTGCTGGTCAACCTGCTCCTGGGGGTGGTGCTCGCCAACGTGGCGCCCAACGCCGAGCAGATCGCCGCCACCCTCGGCCGCTACCAGGGCGCGATGCGCATCGTGCTGCTGGTCTTCGCCGGCGCCCTGTGGCGGCCGGTGCCGGCGGCGGGCCTGGGCTTCGCGCTGGTCTACGTCGGGGTTCGCATCGTCGCCAAGCTCCTCGGGGGCCTCCTCGCCTCGTGGAACGCCGGCGACGGCGTGCCCCGCGACATCGGCCGGGGGCTCCTCGGCCACGGCGAGGTGGCGGTGGCGATGGCGCTCGGCTTCCGGCTGGTCTACCAGGGCCCGGCGGCCGACCTGGCCTTCGCGGCCATCCTCCTCAGCGTCGTCGTCAACGACGCCTGGTCCACCCGGGCCGTGCGGCGCCTGCTCATCGACCACGAGGAGATCCACCCGGATCGGCGCGTCGTCGCCGAGTCGGCCGGCGCGGCCGGCGGGGAGGCGTAGTTGAGGGTCATCGTCGTCGGCATGGGCGAGGTGGGGCGGCACGTGGTCGAGGTGCTCCAGCGCGACGGCCACGAGGTCGTCGCCATCGACGTGTCCGAGGAGGTCCTCGCGGCGGTCAGCGAGCGCATGGACATCGCCACCCTGTGCGGCTACGGCGCCTCGCCGGCGATCCTCACCGAGGCCGGGGTGGCCGAGGCCGACCTGGTGGTCGCCGTCACCAACCACGACGAAACCAACCTCGTCGCCGCCCTCGCCGGCCGGCACCTCGGCGCGAAGCGCAGCATCGCCCGCCTGCAGGGCAGCGAGTTCGGCCGGGCCACCGACGGCGTGATGCAGGGCTTCCTCGGGGTCGACGTGGTGGTGAACCCCCGGGTGCTCGCCGCCCGCGAGATCGCCCGCATCGCGCGCAGCCACGGCGCCCTCGACGTGGTGGGCTTCGCCAGCGACCGGGTGGAGGTCGTGCAGCTCGAGGTGCCCCCGCGCAGCCGCATCATCGGCCGGCCCCTCAGCGACCTCACCCTCCCCCACAAGACGCTCGTGGCGGCGGTGGTGCGCGACGGCGACCTGTTCGTGCCCGGCGGGGCCGACGTGCTCCTCGCCGGCGACCGCGTCTACCTCGCCGGCCTCGCCGCGCGCATGAACGACGCCGAGGACCTCTTCTGCGGCGGGCGCGAGGCCTCCCGCGTCTGCATCGTCGGCGGCGGCGTCGTGGGGGAGGCCCTCGCCAAGAACCTCGTCGGCAGCCCGGTCGAGGTCACCATCATCGAACGAGACGCCGCCCGCGCCGAGCACCTCGCCGCCGAGCTGCGCCACGCCACCGTGCTTCACGGCGACGGCACCGACGTGGCCCTCCTCGAGGAGGAAGGCGCCGGCGACCACGACCTTTTCTGCGCGCTCACCCACGAGGACGAGGTCAACCTCATGAGCGCCCTGCTCGCCAAGCGCCTCGGGGCGATGCGGACGATCAGCCTCGTCCACCGGCCGGACTACATGCCGATCCAGCGGCAGCTCGGCATCGACGTCGTGCTGTCCCCCCGCATCCTCGCCAGCGACCGCATCCTGAAGTACGTGCGCCGCACCGAGCTCGAGAGCCTGTTCAGCATCGAGGACGGGCAGGCCGAGGTCCTCGAGATGGTCGCCGTGCCCGACAGCCGGGTGGTCGGGGTGCCGCTCCGGCGCCTGAACGTGCCCCGGGGCGCCATCCTCTGCGCCATCGTCTCCGGCGACGAGGTCCGCATCCCCCGCGGCGACGACCGGGTCGAGGCGGGCGACACCGTCATCGTGCTCGCGACGGCGCAGGCCCGCCGCGACGTCGAGCGCCTGTTCCAGAAACGCGCCTTCTGAG
>WGAH01000695.1 GCA_015489145.1 Deltaproteobacteria bacterium | reverse complement strand
CGTTAGGGGGGCGCCTCCCGGAGGATGGCATGGCTGAGCACGGCACGACCCCCGCGGCCCCGGCGGGCGGCGCCTCGCCGGACGGCGCGCCTGAAGGCGGCGGGCCCATCCGGCTTCCCGAGACCGAGCACCGGCTCCTCGAGCGCCTCGTCACCGCGGGCGCCGGCACCGAGGCCGCCCTGGCCGCGGCCCTCGGCGAGGACCAGTCCAAGGTTCACGCCGCGGCCCTGGCGCTGGCCGATCGCGGCCTCGCGACCCTCGAGGAGCGCGCCTGGCGGGAGCTGTCCCTGGCCGCCCCCGACGCCTCGCTTCCGGATCGGGAGGTGATCCGGGCGCTGGACCGCATGGGCGGCCGGGGCGCGATTCCCGACATCCCCGCCCACGGCGACCTCGACCGCCGGGCGGTCGGGCAGGCGCTGCGCTGGCTCAAGGCCCGGGGCTGGATTCTGCAGGAGGGACGCGAGCTGGCGCTCACCGAGGCCGGGCGCGCGGCCCTGGACGAGGAAGCCCCCGACGAGCGGCTGATCGCCCTGCTCCGCGACACCGGCCCGCTCCGCGAGGACGCCGTGGAGGGCCTCGACGTGGACGCCGCCCTCGCGCTCCTCGCCGGCCGCAGGGTCGTGCGCGTGCGCGAGCGCACCGAGCGCCGGGTCCTGCCCACCGAGGCCGGGCGCGCCGCCTGGCCCGACGGGGTGGTGCTGCGGCGGCAGGTCAACCTGCTCACCTCGGCGATGCTGCAGGACGGCGGCTGGCGCGAGGTGGACTTCCGCCCCTACGACGTGCGCGCCGGCGCCGCCCGGGTGGTGCCGGGCAAGACCCACCCCTTCCGGCGCATCCTCGCCGAGACCCGCCGGGCCTTCCTCGAGCTGGGCTTCACCGAGGTCGCCAGCCCGATGGTCGAGTCGAGCTTCTGGGACTTCGACGCCCTGTTCCAGCCCCAGGACCACCCGGCCCGGGAGATGCAGGACACCTTCTACGTCGCCCGGCCGGCCGAGGCGCGGCTGCCCGACCCCGCCTACGTCGACGCCGTGCGGCGCACCCACGAGGACGGCGGCGACTCGGGCAGCGTCGGCTGGCGCTACGACTGGAGCGAGGCCCTCGCCCGCCGGCCGGTGCTCCGCACCCACGCCACCGCCGCGACGATTCGCGCCCTCGCCGCCGATCCGCGCGCGCCCCGCAAGGTCTTCACCGTGGCCCCCGTCTTCCGCCGCGAGACGGTGGACTACAAGCACCTGCCGGTCTTCCACCAGGTCGACGGCATCGTGGTCGACGAGAAGGCCAGCTTCGCGATGCTCCTCGGGGTGCTCAGCGCCTTCTACCGCAAGATGGGCTTCGAGCGCTTCGAGTTCCGCCCGGCCTTCTTCCCCTACACCGAGCCCTCGGTCGAGGTCTTCGTGTGGTTCGACGAGAAGCGGGACTGGGTCGAGCTGGGCGGCGCCGGCATCTTCCGTCCCGAGGTCACCGAGCCGGCGGGCTGCGCCGTGCCGGTGCTCGCCTGGGGCCTGGGCCTCGAGCGCCTCGCCATGCTCCGGCACGGCCTCACCGACATCCGCCAGCTCTACATCTCCGACCTCGACTGGCTGTGGAGGGCCCCGCTATGCCCGTAGTCGGAATCCAGACCGACCTCCTCCTCGACCGCCTCGGCCCCGAGCTGGCCGGGCAGCTCGACCCGCCCCGGCTGGTCCGCACCCTCGAGCGCATCGGCTGCGACGTGGAGGGCATGGGCGAGCTGAGGCGCCTGCGCTGCGAGCGCTGCGGCAACCTCACCGAGCACCCGCCCGACCACGCCGACCCGGTGGCCTGCGACCGCTGCGGGGTCGACTTCCGCGAGCGCCCGGAGCTGCTCGCCGAGGCCGGCTCCGTCGAGGTGATCCGCATGGAGCTCCTCGCGGTGCGCCCCGACATCTTCGACCCGGGAGGGCTCGCGCGCATGTTGCGGGGCTACCTGCTGGGCGAGGCGGCGCCGAGCTACCCGGTGGACCCGCCGCGCCTGCGGGTGGAGGTCGACCCGGCGATGGGCACCGAGCGCTGCCCGCGGCCGGCCATCGCCTGCGCGGTGGTGCGGGGCGTGCGCCTCGACGACGACCTGATCAAGGTGCTGATGAAGCTGCAGGAGAACCTGCACTGGGCGCTGGGGCGCGACCGCAAGCACGCGAGCATCGGCGTCTACGACCTCGACCGCATCGCGGCGGACGGCCCGCTGCGCTACCGCCCGGTCGAGCCCGACGGGCTTCGCTTCGTGCCCCTGGGCCACGACCCCGCCGACCCGGCGGCGGCGATCACCCCCGCCGAGGTGCTCGAGGTCCACCCCAAGGGCCGGGCCTACCGGCGGCTCGTCGAGGGCTGGCCGGCGCTGCCGCTGCTCGAGGACGCCCGCGGGGGCGTGCTCGCGCTCATCCCGATCATCAACTCCGAGCACACCCGGGTGCGCCCGGAGACGACGAGCTTCTTCATCGACGTGACCGGCACCGGCGAGCGCATCGTCGGCAAGGCGCTCAACGTGCTCGTCACCTCGCTGGTCGAGCTGATGCCCGGCGCCCGCATCGAGGGCGTGACCGTCGCCCGGGCCGGCGAGGAGCGGGTGACGCCGGACCTCGCGCCGCAGCGCGTCCGCCTCGACCCCGGGGACGCCGCCCGCCGCATCGGCCTGGACCTCGACCGGGCGGCGCTGGCGGAGCTGCTGCGCCGCATGGGGCACGGCGTGCGGGACCCGGGGGAGGGGCCCTTCGAGGTGGCCGTTCCCGCCTGGCGAAACGACGTGCTCCATCCCGTCGACCTCGTCGAGGACGCGGCCATCGCCTACGGCTACCACAACATCGCGCCGCGCCTGGACCCGACCTTCACCGTCGGCGCCGCGCTGCCGGTCGAGGAGCGCTCGGTCGGCGTGCGGGAGGCGATGGCGGGGCTCGGCTTCCAGGAGGTGATGACGCTGCAGCTCACGAGCGAGGCGCGCACCTTCGAGGCGATGCGGCTGCCGGTGGGCGAGCGCCACGTCCTGCTGGCCAACCCGATCTCGGCCGACGAGACGATGCTCCGCACCGACCTGCTGCCGGGGCTGCTCGGCACGCTGGCCGCCAACACCCACCGGCCGCTGCCGCAGCGCATCTTCGAGGTGGGCGACGTCAGCTTCCTCGACGCCGAGGCGCCGACCGGCGCCCGGGAGGTGCGCCACGTCGCCGGCGCCCTGTGCGCCGCCACCGCCGGCTTCGCCGACCTGCGCCCGGCGGTCGAGGCGCTGTTCGCCGAGCTGGGTTGGGGGCTCGCCACCGAGCCCGACGACCGGCCGAGCCACCTGCCCGGGCGCGGCGCCCGCCTGGTGGCCGTGCGCGGCGAGGAGCGGCGCGCGGTCGGCCACATGGGCGAGCTGCACCCCGAGGTGCTCGAGGCCTTCCACCTCCGGCACCCGGTGGTCGCCTTCGAGGCCGACCTCACCCGCCTTTGAGGGCGGAGCGGCGCTTCAGGGCCGGAGCAGGAGCGGGCCGTCGAGGCCCTCGCCCTCGCAGCGCACGGCGAGCTTCTCGGCCGGGCTGCACGTGAGGGAGAGGGGGCCGCGCACGTCGATCTCGGCCTTCGCCGGGGCGCGGCCGGCGACCTTGACCGCGAGGGTGTAGCGCCCCTCGGGCACCGGGCCGCTCGCGTCGGGGCGACCGTGGAGCACGCGCTCGCCGGCCGCGTCCTCGAGGCGGATCCACTGCACCGT
>WGAH01000694.1 GCA_015489145.1 Deltaproteobacteria bacterium | reverse complement strand
CTCCATGCCTTCCTCCCGGGGGCGTCGCGGGCCCCCTGTCGCTTCGCGGATCTGTACCCCGTTCGGCGGCGCCGCCACCCCCCGCGCCGGGGGTCGGCGGGCCGGGGGCGGTTGTGCCGCCGGGTTCGCCGCGGTAGGATGAGCCGCGCATAGCCCGGGAGGAACGACGATGTTCGCCTTCGCCCCGCTCGCCCTCGCCGCCGTGGCCCACGCCGCCCCTCCGGCCGACGACGCCGCCGCCACCGCCGAGCTCCGCGTCGCCGACGCCGCGCCGGCCCGCGCCCACGCGGTCACCCTGCACGTGCTCAACCTCAACGCCTTCGGCCCCGGGCTCCTCTACGAGCACCGCCTCGACGGGGCCGACGCCCTGGTCGCCGGCCTCGGCCTCGGGCTGGGGTTCACCGACGAGGGCCTCGACAGCGGCGTCGCCAGCCTGGGCCTCGGCTACCGGCGCACCGTCCTCGGCACCCAGGCCAGCGGCCTGTTCTTCGGTCCCGCCCTCTCCTTCACCGCCAACTGGCCGGGCCCGCGCACCGTCGGCCCGGTCCCCGAGCTCGACCTCGGCGTGAAGCACACCTTCCCGATGGGGCTCGTGCTCGAGGCCCAGGGCGACGTCGCCTGGTGGAACGGCGGCGCGGTTCCGGGCATCGGCCTCGGGGTCGGCTGGGCCTTCTGATTCCGCCTCACTCGGCGGTGGCGGTGTGGGCCGTGGCGGCGGCCCCCTCGCCGTCGGCCTCGTCGCCGTCGGCCCCCCCGGCCGCGGCGCGATCGGCGGCCTCCTCGGCGGCGCGGCGCTCCGCCTCCTCCCGGGCCTTGCGCTTCCACAGCCCCTCGTAGTGGTGCTCCTCGGCGGCCTCCTCGGGGGGCGGGTGCTCCTTGGGGCAGACCGCGGTGGGCGCGGTGCCGGGCAGGAAGGGCGCGGCGATGAGCTTGCAGGTGCCGTTGCCGCGCAGGCCCGTCTCGGTGCACACCAGGCGACGCGGCACCTTCAGGCCGTCGAACTTCGCCTTCGTGTCGAGCCCGGCGTGGACGGCGCGCATCCACCAGCCCCACAGGGGCGCCGCGAGGTCGCTGGCCGAGGCGCCGAGGCGGGCGGGCTGGTCGTAGCCGATCCACACCGCGCCGGCGTAGGTCGGGGTGGCGCCGACGAACCACACGTCGCGCTCGTGGTCGGTGGTGCCGGTCTTGCCGATGGCCGGGCCGGGGTAGCCGGGCCGACCGGCGGCGCCGCGGCTCGCCCCGCCGGTGCCGTACTCGATGACCAGCCGCATCAGCTCGCGGGTGAGCGCGGCGGCCTCCTCGCCGAGCACGCGCTCGTCCTCGCCCGGCGGCGGCACCCGCACGCGCCCGCCGGCGTCCACCGCGAAGATGACGGGACGGCCGCTCGCCAGGAGGCCCCCCCGGGCGATCGTCGCGACGAAGCGCGCCATCTCGAGGGGGGTCACCTCTCCCTGCCCGAGCGCGAGGCCCATCTCGTGGGGCCAGCTCGCCGTGTCGAAGCCGAAGCGCCGGGCGAAGGCGATCATCGCCTCGGGGCCGCCGAGCTTCTCGAGCAGCGAGGCGGTGGCGACGTTCTGCGACCAGGCCAGCCCCATCGCCAGGGTGGTCGTCTCGGAGTACTCGCCGCCGACGTTGCGCGGCCGCCAGCCGTTGGTGCCGGGGAAGGTGCGCCGCTGGTTGGGCAGGGTGTCGCCGGCGGTCCAGGCCGGGTGGCCGTCCTCGCCGGCGCGGCTGAAGGCCATCGCGTAGATCAGCGGCTTGATCGCCGAGCCGGACTGGCGCCGGGCCTGGGTGGCGCGGCTGAAGTCGGTGGGGAGGGCCTGGGAGCCGCCCCAGGCCGCCACCATGAGCCCGGTGGCCGTGTCGAGGAGCACGCCGGCCGACTGGAGGGTCTGCGGGTTGGACCGCGGCAGGTTGCGCTCGAGGAAGGCGGTGCGCTCGGGCAGCACCGCCTCGGTGCGCTCCTGGGCCACCACGTCCATCGCGGTGAAGACCTCGAGGCCGGCGCCGGTGAGCACCTCGGGGGGCAGCCGCGCCTCCAGCCAGGCCCGGGTGGCCTGGAGGGAGGCCGGGTCGCGGGGGGGCGGCGGCGGGTGGGGGCTGGCGCCGACGGGCTCGGCGAGGGCGGCGGCCACCTCGTCGGCGTCCCAGCCGAGCTCGGCCATGCGGCGCAGCACCCGGTCGCGGCGCTCCCGGGCGGCCTCGGGGTGGCGGTCGGGGGCGAAGCGGCCCGGCGCCGGCAGGATGGCGGCGAGGGTGGCGGCCTGCGCCAGGTCGAGGTCGCGGGCGTCCACCCCCCAGTAGTAGCGGGCGGCGGCCTGGAAGCCGCACACCGAGGTGGCCTCGTGCTGACCGAGGTAGGGGGCGTCGAGGTAGGCCTGGATCACGCCATCCTTGCCGAGGTAGTCGTCCAGGACCAGGGCGGAGAGCGCCTCGCGGAGCTTGCGCGCGAAGGTGCGCTCGCGGTCCTGGGACCAGGCTCGCACCACCTGCATCGTCAGCGTGCTCGCCCCCTGGCGGATGCCGCCGCCGCGCAGGTTGGCCCAGGCCGCCCGGAGCGCGCCCTTGAGGTTGACGCCGTGGTGCTCGCGGAAGTCCTCGTCCTCGGCGGCGACGATGGCGGCGAGGAGGTGCCTGGGCGCCTCGTCCAGCGGCAGGTGCTCGCGCCACTCGGCGTCGGGGCCGACCAGGGTGCCCACCAGCACGGGCTCCAGGGCGAGGGGCCGGGTCCAGCCCTCGCGGCCGGCGGGCTGGCGGCCCTCGGGGAACAGGCCGCCGCGGGGCACGAAGTCGCCGCTCTCGGGGCAGAACTCGCCGGGTCGCGACGGCGGGCAGGCCTCGGCGTAGCCCCGGGCGCGGGCTTCGAGGGCGAAGCGTTCCCGGGGCAGGTCGGCCTCGGCCGGCGCCGACCAGACCCGGGCGGGGAAGCTCCATCCCGGGTGGGCCGCGTCGTGGCGGAGGTGGGCGTCGGCCATCGCCTCGACGGAGGCCCGCCAGGCCTGCCAGCGCGGCCACAGCAGCAGCGCCCCGGTGGCGAGGAAGCCCGCCATGAAGGCGCCGATCGCCAGCAGCAGGGAGCGCCTCAGCGTCGCCTCCTCCCGGGAACCCGGCCGATCACTTCGGCCCGCCGCCCCGGGAGGGGGCGTGGACCTTGCCGGCGGCGACCTTCTTCATCGCCTTGGCCACCTCGTCGTGGTTCATCCAGCGGGCGATGCCCGGCGCCAGCCGGTTGAAGTGGTAGATGAGCTGGTTGGGGAAGCCGTGGGTCGCCTGGTAGCGGCCGCTGGCGATGTGGCGCAGCAGGTGGTCGGCGACCTGCTCGGGGGTGTAGGTGGCCGAGAACGCGCTGTCGTGCTCGATGGCCCAGGCCACCGGCGGCTTGATCTCGTTTTCCTTCGCCAGGCCCGGGGTGTCGGTGGTGGGCGGGTAGAACAGGCTGACCTGGATGCCCCGGGGCTTGACCTCGAGGTCGAGGGCGCCGGCGAAGCCGACGATGGCGAACTTGCTGGCCGAGTAGGCGGCGTAGCCGTACACCGGCAGGAAGCCGATCACCGAGGAGACCAGGTTGATGTGGCCGTGGCCCTGCTCGAGGAAGCGCGGCAGGAAGGCGCGCACCGTGTGGACGTGGCCGAGGTAGTTGGTCCGCATCATCGCCTCGAAGGACTCGAGGGGGGCGTCCTCGACGAGCCCGGGCCAGGCGTAGCCGGCGTTGCAGATCAGCACGTCGATGCCGCCGAGGAGCTCGAGGGCCTCGGCGGCGGCGGCCTCGACGGCGGCGGCATCCGTCACGTCCACCGAGACGCGCCCGAAGGTCCCGGCGCCGCCGGCGGCCTTCATCGCCGCCACCGTCTCGTCGAGGGCCTCGGCGCCGCGGGCGGCCACGACGACGCTGGCGCCGGACCGGGCGAGCTGGAGCGCGGCGGCGCGGCCGATGCCCTTGCTGCCGCCGGTGATGAACACCTTCTTTCCCGCGAACCACTGCATGTCGGACTCCTCGGTCGCCGGGCGGGAACCGTCGGGCCTCCGACCCCGCGATACCGGCAGGTATCACGCTGTCGCGGGCGGTGAGGCGGCCGGGATGGGGCCTTCGCCGCGCACGAAGCGGGCCACGGCCTCGACGTGCAGGGTCTGGGGGAACAGGTCGACGGTCCACAGCTCCGCCATGCGCCATCCGCCGGCCTCGAGGACGGCGCGGTCGCGGGCGAGGGAGGCGGGGTTGCAGGCGACGTAGACCAGCGCGGCGGCCTCGACCCCGGCGAGGAAGCGCGCCGCCTTGGGGTGCAGGCCGGCCCGGGGCGGGTCCACCACGACCACCCGGCCGGCGGCGGGGCCGAGGTCGAGGTCGGGGAGCACCGCCTCGACGGCGCCGGCCCGCCAGCGCCCGGCGACGCCGTTGAGCGCGGCGTTGCGCCGGGCCGTCTCGATGGCGCCCGGGTGCAGCTCGACGCCGACGACCCGCCGGAAGGCGCCGCGCCGGGCGAGGCCCAGCCCCAGGAAGCCGGCGCCGCAGTAGAGGTCGACCAGCGTGTCGCCCGCGTCTCCGGCCGCGGGCCGCGCGGCGGCGGCCACGGCCTCCAGCAGCATCTCGGCGCCGGCGGTGTTGACCTGGAAGAAGGCGTCGTGGGGCAGCTCCAGGCGGAGCCCCGCCACCTCGAAGCGCAGGACGGGCTCGCCGTGGAGCACCCGGGCCAGCTCGCCCTCGGCGACCTCGCTCAGGCGGTCGGTGACGACGTGGAGCACGCCGGTCACGCCGGGCAGCTCGGCCAGCGCCGCGCCGACGGTCCCGACCTCGCCGGGGTCGACGGCGGTGCTGGTGACGAGGGTGGCGAGCACCCGCGGGTCCTCGGGCGTGCCGGCGTCGCGCACCACCAGGTGCCGCCAGGCCCCCTCGTGGGTGCGGGCGTCCCAGGCCGGCGCCGGGGCCAGCTCGGCCACCCGGCGGATCACCCGGTTCATCGCCTCGGTCCCCAGCGGGCATTCCGCCACCGGCACCACCTTGCCGAACCAGCCCGGCGGCCTTCCACTACCGCAACAAGCTCGAGCTGAGCTGGTCGCCCCGGCGCTACACCCCCGAGGGCGCCCCCCGCCCCGAGGCCGACGAGGTGGGAAGCTGGCTCGGCTTCCACCCGCCGGGCTGGTTCGGCAAGGTGGTGCCGGTGGCGGAATGCCCGCTGGGGACCGAGGCGATGAACCGGGTGATCCGCCGGGTGGCCGAGCTGGCCCCGGCGCCGGCCTGGGACGCCCGCACCCACGAGGGGGCCTGGCGG
>WGAH01000693.1 GCA_015489145.1 Deltaproteobacteria bacterium | reverse complement strand
GGTTCGCCCCCGCCGCGGCGGGGGCGAACCAGCGAGGGAGTCGGCGGCGGGTGGCCATGCGGGCAGTCTACAGGGCGGCGCGGCGGCGGGTGACGGCGGGCCCCCGTCGGCATACGGGCGGCCTCCGCCGCCGGGCGGTCCCGGCGGCCGGCACCACCGGAGCCCGCATGTTCCGACGCATCCTCATCGCGAACCGGGGCGAGGTCGCCGCCCGCGTCCTGCGGACCTGCCGCCGGCTGGGCGTGCAGGCCGTCGCGGTGACCACCACCGCCGACCGGGACCTCAGCTACCTCGCCGGGGCCGACGAGGTGGTCGAGATCGGCGGCCCGCGCGCCTACCTCGACCAGGACGCCATCCTCGACGCCGCCCGCCGCACGCGCTGCGCCGCCGTCCACCCGGGCTGGGGCTTCCTGGCCGAAAACGCCACCTTCGCCGCCCGCTGCGAGGCGCTGGGCCTCACCTTCATCGGCCCGACCTCCGCCACGATGCGGGCGATGGCCGACAAGGCCCGCGCCCGGCGCACGATGCGCGCCCTCGGGCTGCCGCCGGTGCCGGGCACCGACCGGGCGCTGCCCGACGTGGACGCCGCGCTGCGCGCCGCCGAGGAGGTCGGCTACCCGGTGCTCCTCAAGGCGCTGGCCGGCGGCGGGGGGCGGGGGATGCGCGCGGTGCGCGGCCCCGCCGAGCTGCGCGAGGCCTGGACCGCCGCCTCCGCCGAGGCCCAGAGCGCCTTCGGCGACGGCTCGCTCTACCTCGAGCACCTCGTCGAGCACGCCCGCCACGTCGAGTTCCAGGTCCTCGGCGACGGCCGCCACGTCGTCGTCCTCGGCGCCCGGGAGTGCTCGGTGCAGCGCCGCCACCAGAAGCTCGTCGAGGAGGCCCCGGTCCCCGGCCTGGCGGCCGACGCCCTGCGGGTCCTGGCCGAGCGAATCGCCCGGCAGGCGCCGGCACCGTCGAGATGCTGGCCGAGGGCGAGCACCCCGACCCCGACCGGGTGTGGTTCCTCGAGATGAACACGCGCCTGCAGGTCGAGCACACCGTCACCGAGGAGATCACGGGGCTGGACCTCGTCGAGGAGCAGCTCCGCATCGCGGCGAACGAGCCCCTGCGCCGCCGCTTCGAGGGCGCGAGCTTCGTGCCCGGCGAGGGGCACGCCCTCGAGTGCCGGCTCACCGCCGAGGACCCGGAGCACGACCTGCGCCCGGTCCCCGGCACCCTGCGGCGCCTCCGCTGGCCGGAGGGCGAGGGGGTGCGCGTCGACACGCACCTCGCCGAGGGCGACGCCGTCTCGCCCTTCTACGACTCGCTCCTCGCCAAGCTCGTCACCCGCGGCCCCGACCGCGCCGCCGCCATCGCCCGCATGGAGGCGGCGCTGGACGCCCTCGTCGTCGAGGGGGTGCCGACGGTGGCCCCGGTGCTCCGCCGGGTGCTCGCCCACCCGGACTTCCGGGCCGGGCGCTGGGACACGGGCAGGCTGGAGCGCCTGTTCGCCGAGGACGCGGCCGCCGCCGCCGGAGGTGAGGCATGAGGCTCCCCGTCGACCCCATCGGCGGCCCGCTCCCGGGCAGCGCCGCCGAGCGCGCCGAGCACGCCGCCCACATCGCCGAGCTGGAGGCGCGCCTCGAAGCCCTCCGCGCCGAGGTGCGCGCCGGCTGGGGCGACGCCCGGGTGCGCCGCCAGGGCAAGCTCACGGCGCTCGAGCGCATCGACCGCCTGGTCGACCCCGGCACCGAGCCGCGCTTCGTCGGCACCCTGGTCAACCACGGCCGGCGCTTCAAGGGCTCCCGCCGCCCGGCCCCCGGGGCCGGCGTCTACACCGCCTTCGCCCGGGTCGAGGGGCGCTGGGTGATGGTGATCGCCAACGACAACACGGTGAGCGCCGGCGCCTGGTGGCCGCGGACTCCCGAGAAGATCCAGCGCGCCCAGACCATGGCCCTGCGCCTGCGCCTGCCGGTGGTCTACCTCGTCGACTGCTCGGGGCTGTTCCTGCCCGAGCAGTCGCGCTCCTTCGCCGGGCGCACCGGGGCCGGCCGCATCTTCCGCATGAACAGCGTGCTGTCCGACGCCGGGGTGCCGCAGATCGCCGGCGTCTTCGGCGACAGCATCGCCGGCGGTGGCTACATGCCGATCATCAGCGACCGCGTCTACATGACCGAGCAGTCCTACATGGTCATCGCCGGCGCCGCGCTGATCAAGGGCGCCAAGAGCCAGCACCTCACGAGCATCGACATCGGCGGCCCCGAGGTCCACGTCCACCAGAGCGGCTGCGCCGACGTGCGCGTGCCCGACGACGAGACCTGCATCGCCCGCATTCGCGAGGACGTCGCGAAGCTGCCCGGCCCGGCGGTGGACTTCTACCGCCACGGCGTCGAGCCCGAGCCGCCCCTGTACGACCCGGCCGAGCTGCCGCAGGTCTTTCCGCGGGACTACCGGCAGGTCTACGACGTGCGCCAGGTGATCGCCCGCCTCGTCGACGGCAGCCTGTTCCACGAGTTCCTCCCGCACGTCGGCACCGAGGTGGTCACCGGCTACGCCCGCGTCAGCGGCCTGTGGGTCGGCATCGCCGCCAACGTCGCCGAGCCCCGGCCGAAGCCCGGCGGCGGCGCCCGCCCCGGCGCGATCCTCTACCGGGAGGGGGTCGCCCGCCTCGCGGCCTTCTCGCGGGCCTGCGACGCCGACGGGGTGCCGCTGATCTGGCTGCAGGACGTCGCCGGCTTCGACATCGGCCAGGAGGCCGAGGCCAGCGGGCTGCTCGCCTACGGCTCCAGCCTGATCTACGGCAACTCGACGAACCGGGCGCCGATGTTCACCGTGCTCCTGCGGCGCGCCTCGGGCGCCGGCTACTACGCGATGGCCGGCCTGCCCTACGACCCGGTGGTGCAGCTCTCGACGATGCTGACCCGGCAGTCGGTGATGGACGGCCAGACGCTGGCCATCGCCGCCTTCAACTCCAAGCTCGACGACGAGTTCCGCATCGCCACCACCGACCCGGTGGAGCGCGCCGAGATCGAGCGCAAGATGGCCGAGACGGCGGCCCGGATCGAGGCCGACATGGACCCGGTGGACGCCGCCTCCCGCATGGACACCGACGAGGTCGTGCGCCTCGCCGAGCTGCGCGGCTGGCTCGAGCTGTTCGCCGAGGCGGCCTACCAGTCCATCGGCTACCGCCGGGTGAAGAACCCGCGCATCTGGTCGGTCCACGACACCGAGGTGCTCGCCGCCTGCGGTCCCGCCCCCGAGCGCGCCGCCGAGGCCGCCGTCACCGCCGAGGCCGGCCCGGCGGAGGGCGGCGAGGGCGCCCCGGTGCGCTGCCCGATGGAGGGCGTGATCTGGACGCGGCCCGAGCCCGGCGCCCCGCCTTTCGCCCGCCCGGGGGACCGGGTGGAGCCCGGCCAGACCGTCGCCCTGCTCGAGGTGATGAAGACCTTCACCCCCGTCGCCGCCGGGGCCGGGGGCACCTGGCTCCGCTACGCGGTGGAGGACGGCGAGCCCGTCGGCGGCGGCGCGGTGGTCGGCTGGATCGAGCCGGCCTGATCGGCGCCGCCCCGGCGGCCGCGCCCCGTGCTAAGTTCCCGGCCGTGGAGGTGAACGTGCGCGCGCTGGTGTTGGGAAGGAACTCCCCCGGGGGGGCGCGCCCCGCCCGCCACCTCGCGAGGCTGGCCGCCGGCTGGTTGCTCGTCGCCGCGCTGGCGCCCGCCGCCCGCGCCGAGTGCACCCGGGCCTACGTGGGCGAGGAGCTGGTCAACGACCTCAGCACGATGACCGCCGCCCTGCGGTCCCTGGACGAGGCGGCCTTCAAGGCGTCCGGAAAGCGCCTCGAGGCCAGCGTGGCCTGCATCAAGACCCCGGTTCCGCCCATGGTCTTCGCGGCGGCCTACCGCTACATCGGGGCCTACCACTTCTTCTCCGGCGACCAGGACGGCGCCCGGCGGTGGTTCCGCTCCGCCCTCGAGCTCGACCCCACCTTCGACTGGGACGTGAGCGAGGTTCCCGTGGGGCACCCGATGCGCGGCGTCTTCGACGGCGAGCGGGACGCGGCCTCCGTCGACCCGGTGCCGGTCGAGGGCAAGGTGCTCAACGTGCCGGCGGGGTCCGCGCTCTACCTCGACGGTCGCGAGATCGACGCCCCCGCGGCCACCCCCGACCGGCCGCACCTCCTGCAGGTGGTCGCCACCTCCGACCGCACGGTGCGGCAGGTGTTCATGATCGACGGCAACGCCTTTCCGCCGCAGTTCCTGCGCGACGCCGAGGTCGCGGCCGCCCCCGAGGAACCGGCGAAGAAGTCCAAGAAGGACAAGAAGTCCAAGAAGAAGAAGGGCAAGGACGACGAGGCGGTGGCCGAGGCCCCCGTCGTGACCGACCCCCTCGCGGTCCAGAAGGTCGAGCGCGTCCGGCCGGCGATCAAGACGCCGCTGATGGTGACGGGTGGCCTGGTCATGGCCGGCAGCGGCGTGATCTACGCCATGTCCTTCGCCTCCCACAAGGAATTCGAGCGCGCCTCCACCACCAGCGAGCTGGAGCGCTACCGGACGCTCACCAACACCCTGGTGCTGGCCTCCGGCGGCACCCTGCTCGCCGGCATCGGCATCGAGTACGCCGGGATCATGCTCGGCACGGGGGCCGGGTTCACCCTTGGCGGACGGTTCTGAGCAGGCGCCCCCGACGGGGGAGCCGCGCCGCTGGCGGGGCGGCCGCGGGGTGTGGCTCGCCCGCGGCCCCGAGCGACCGCTGCGGGGGATGCGCCTGTGCGAGGTCACCCGCGAGGACGGCCCGGACGAGCGGCTGATCCTGCGCGCGCCCGTCTCGCCGGCGGAGGAGCGCGCCCTGCAGCGGGAGGCCCGGGCGATGGTCACCCTCGGCCGCGTGCTCGACGAGCCCCCCTGCCCGCGGGTGATCGACAAGGGCGCGGGGGACGCCGGCGCCTTCCTGGTGACCGAGCCCTGGGGCCACGACCTCGAGCGATGGTGGGCGGCGCGGGCCGCCGACCCGGACGCCTTCTGGGCCCTGTGCAACGCCCTGGCCGAGGTGTGCGAGACCCTGGCCGACGCGCACGCGGCCCTCGGCTCGCGGCCGGAGGTGGCGACGGTGGCGCCCCTGGTCGACGCCCGGACGGTGGCGCGGGGCTCCGACGGCCGCTGGGTCTTCCTGCGCTTCGAGGACCTCCAGCGGGGCGCCGGGCCCGGCGGGGACGAGGCCGCCCCGCGCGCCTGGAGCCGTCCGGGCGAGGCCCCGGAAATCCTGTTCGGGAGCGCGGTGACGCGCCCGATGGCCGTCCACGCCTGGGCGGTGGGCGAGACCTTCTTCGCCCTGCTCCGCATGCGCGGCCGGCTGCGGGCCGGCGCGCGCCTGCCCCCCGAAGGCATCGACGCGCCCGCCTTTCACACGCACCAGGCGGCGCTGGTGGCCGAGCTCGCCGCGCGAAAGCCGGGGCTGTTCCGCGGGCGGCCCATCGACGGGCGGCACTTCCTCTACCCGGATCGCCTGCCCGACGCCGACCGGCAGGCCGTCGCCGAGGCCGTGGCCGACGTGCTCGGCGACGCCGACCGGGCGCCGGCGGGGCGGATCACCCGCGCGGCCCTGGATCTCCTCGACCGGGCGCTGGCGGGCGACCCGGCGCGGCGCTTCGTCGAGCCGCTGGAGCTGGCCGGGGCCTTTCGCGACCTCGGGCGGCGCTTCCAGGCCCTGCGGGCCGACCTGGTCGCGAGCCGCACGCCGCCGCCGCCGCCGGACGAGGGAGAGACCCAGATCATGCTCACGGGGGCGGGGCCGCTGCGCCCGGCGCCCCGGCAGCTCGCCGGGGACGACGCGGCGGCCCCGGCGGGGGAGGCTTCGGCTCCGGCGTCCGGGGCGAGGCCCCCCAGC
>WGAH01000692.1 GCA_015489145.1 Deltaproteobacteria bacterium | reverse complement strand
CGAGAGGAACCCATGGCGAAGGACGACGCGTCGCGTCTCGGCGAGCTCCTGGTCAAGGAGCAGCTCATCACCCCCCTCCAGCTCCAGCGGGCCCTGGCCAGCCAGCGCGCGAGCGGCGGTCGGCTCGGCCACGAGCTGACCCGCCTGGGCTACATCGAGGAGAACGAGCTCACCGGCTTCCTCTCCAAGCAGTACGGCGTGCCGAGCATCAACCTGCGCGAGGTCGAGATCGACCCCGAGGTGCTCAAGCTCGTGCCCAAGGAGCTCGTCACGCGCCACCAGGTCATCCCGGTGAACCGCTCGGGGAACGTGCTCATCGTGGCGATGGCCGACCCCTCCAACATCTTCGCCATCGACGACCTCAAGTTCTACACCAAGCTCCAGGTCGACCCGGTGGTCGCCAGCGAGCAGGCCATCGCCGACGCCATCGAGAAGTACTACTCGTCGAACGTGTCCTTCGACGAGGTCATGATGGACTTCGAGGCGGAGGACGAGGAATTCGAGTTCGAGGACGACGTCGAGGAGGACCTCAACGTCCTCGACCTCGAGAAGAGCGCCGGCGACGCCCCGGTGGTCAAGCTCGTCAACCTCATCCTCCTCGACGCGATCCGCAAGAACGCCAGCGACATCCACGTCGAGCCCTACGAGAAGCAGCTCCGCATCCGCTACCGCATCGACGGCGTGCTCTACGAGGTGATGAAGCCGCCGATCAAGCTCAAGCACGCGATCACGAGCCGCCTCAAGATCATGAGCAACCTCGACATCGCCGAGCGGCGGCTGCCCCAGGACGGGCGCATCAAGATGAAGCTCGGCCGCGGCAAGGAGATGGACTTCCGCGTCAGCGTCTGCCCGACGCTGTGGGGCGAGAAGGTCGTGCTCCGGCTCCTCGACAAGTCCAACCTCCAGCTCGACATGACCAAGCTCGGCTTCGAGGAGCAGGTGCTCGCGGCCTTCAAGGAGCAGATCTACAAGCCCTACGGCATGATCCTCATCACGGGGCCCACCGGCTCGGGCAAGACGACGACCCTCTACTCGACCCTCAGCGAGCTCAACAAGTCCACCACCAACATCTGCACCGCCGAGGACCCGATCGAGTTCAACCTCTTCGGCATCAACCAGGTGCAGATGCACGACGACATCGGCCTGAACTTCGCCGCCGCCCTGCGCTCCTTCCTGCGGCAGGACCCCGACATCATCATGGTCGGCGAGATCCGCGACTTCGAGACGGCCGAGATCGCGGTCAAGGCGGCGCTCACCGGCCACCTCGTGCTGTCCACCCTGCACACCAACGACGCGCCGAGCAGCGTCAGCCGCCTGCTCAACATGGGCATCGAGCCCTTCCTGGTGGCCTCCTCGGTCAACCTCATCGGCGCCCAGCGCCTCGTGCGCCGCCTCTGCAACGACTGCAAGGAGCCCATCGAGGTGCCGCCCAACGTGCTGATCGAGATGGGGGTGCCCCCCGAGGAGGTCGGCAACTACCACGTCATGCGGGCCAACGGCTGCCGGACCTGCAACAACACCGGCTACAAGGGCCGCATCGCGGTCTACGAGATCATGGTGATGACCGAGGAGCTGCGCGAGTTCGTGCTCAACGGCGCCTCCACCCTCGAGCTCAAGCGCGAGGCGATCCGCCAGGGCATGAAGACGCTTCGCATGTCGGCGCTCACCAAGCTCGCCAACGGCGAGACCTCCATGGAGGAGGTCGTGCGCGCCACGGCGCCGGACTAGCCCGGCCGGCCGGGCGATTCCGGTGGCGACGGGCAGGCCGTCGCCCCGCCGGGCTTGTCGGCGCCGGGGAAGGGGGGGTAGGCTCTTGCTGTGTGACCCACGCGCCGGCCGCCGGTCGGCCCACGGAGAGGCTGGATGCCGGTCTTTGCATACGAAGCCAGGACCACGAGCGGCGAGCTGAAGAAGGGCGAGCTCGAGGCCGCCGACCCGGACGCCGCCCGGGCGCGCCTGCGCCAGATGCAGCTCAGCCCCACCTCGGTCAAGAAGAAGAGCGCGCTGTCGGCCGAGATCAACATCCCGCTCCCCGACTTCCTCAAGCCCAAGGTCACCACCAAGGACCTGGTCGTCTTCACGCGGCAGTTCGCCACGATGATCGACAGCGGCCTGCCCCTCGTGCAGTGCCTCGACATCCAGGCCAAGCAGGCCCCGAACCCGACCTTCCGCGAGGAACTCACCGTCATCAAGGACCAGGTCGAGGCCGGCAGCACCTTCGCCGACGCCCTGAACCGCTTTCCGGGCACCTTCGACGAGCTGTTCCGCAACATGGTCGCCGCCGGCGAGGTCGGCGGCATCCTCGACACGATCCTCAACCGCCTCGCGGCCCACCTCGAGAAGGCCGACAAGCTCAAGCGGCAGATCAAGGGCGCGCTGAGCTACCCGATCATCGTCATCGTGGTGGCGATCATCGTCGTCAGCATCCTGCTCCTCAAGGTCGTGCCCACCTTCGAGACGATGTTCGCCGACTTCGGCGGGGCCCTGCCGGCGCCCACCCAGTTCGTCATCGACCTGTCGAAGTGGCTGCAGGCCAACTTCCTCTACGTCTTCGGCGCCATCGCCGGGCTGGTGGTCGCCTGGCGCCTCATCCGCCGCTCCGGCCCCGGCCGCTACCAGACCGACAAGCTCTTCCTCAAGCTTCCGGTCTTCGGCGAGCTGCTCACCAAGACGGCGGTGGCCCGCTTCACCCGCACCCTCGGCACCATGCTCTCCTCGGGCGTGCCGATCCTCGAGGCCCTCGACATCTGCGCCCGCACCTCGGGCAACAAGGTGATCGAGGAAGCCGTCTTCAGCGTGCGCGACGCGATCAGCGAGGGCCGCACCGTGGCCGAGCCCCTCACCGAGACCGGCGTCTTCCCCGACATGGTCTGCCAGATGATCAGCGTCGGCGAGGCGACGGGCGCCCTCGACGTGATGCTCAACAAGGTGGCCGACTTCTACGAGGACGAGGTCGACCAGGCCGTCGAGAACCTCACCAGCATGCTCGAGCCGATGATCATGGCCTTCCTCGGCATCGTCATCGGCGGCCTCGTCATCGCGATGTACATGCCGATCTTCTCGATGGCCTCCAACATCCACGGCTGATGGCCGTCCCCGCGGCACCCGGGGGCGGCGTCCGGCGCGACGTCGCCGTCTACATCCTCGTCCGCCTCGTGGTGGGCATCGGCCTCGTCGCGATCACCGTCCTCAGCCTGCTGCGCGGCGGCGGCTTCAGCGGGGTGGAGTACGGGATCGCCGCCGTGCTCTTCGGCGCCATGGGCGTGAGCGCCGCGCTGCTGCCCCGGGCGAGCCGGCATCCGTGGTTCGTGTGGGCGCAGTTCGGCATCGACGCGGTCTTCGCCTCGTCCCTGGTCTACGCCACCGGCGGCCCGGCGAGCCCCTACTTCCCGCTCTACTTCATGAACATCGTCGCCGCGGCCTGGCTGCTGCCGCCGCGGGGACCGGTGGCGGTGGCCGCCCTCGACGTGCTGGCCTTCGGGGCGGTGCTGCTGGCCCTCGGCGGCGAGCGGGTGGCGAACAGCGTGGGCCACGACCGGCTCCTCGCCTACACGCAGGTGCTGCTCAACGTCTTCGGCTTCTTCCTGGTCGGGGCGCTCTCGGGCCTGCTGTCGGCGCAGCTCCGCACCGCCCGCGCCCGCCTCGCCGGCGAGGTGCAGCAGCGGGAGCGCCTGCAGCAACAGCAGCGCACCATCCTCGAGAACCTCGACTCCGCCGTGCTCATGGTCGACGCCGACGGGGTGGTGCGCGGCGGGAACCCCGCCGCCTTCCGCCTGCTGGGCGCGGTGACCGACCGCCCCCTGGACGACGTGCTGGCGGTGCGGGGCCGGAGCTGGGAGGAGCAGCGCGAGCTCGACGGGCGGGTCCGCCACCTCCTGTGCAGCCGCAGCGCCCTTCCCGGCGGCGGCGAGGTGGTGCTGGTCGAGGACATCACGGTGCTGCGGCAGATGGAGGCGGCGATGGCCCGGGAGGAGCGGCTGGCCGCCGTGGGGCGCCTCGCCGCGGGCATGGCCCACGAGATCCGCAACCCGCTGGCGAGCCTGTCGGGCTCCCTGCAGCTGCTCGCCCAGGAGAGCGACTCGCCCCTGCACGGCATCATGGAGCGCGAGGTGCGGCGCCTCAACGACCTGGTCGAGCAGTTCCTGGCGGCGGCGCGGCCCATGCGGGTCGAACCCCGGCCCGTGGACGCGGCGGCCCTCGCCCGGGAGGTGCTCGAGGCCTTCGGCCACGACCCGCGCTTTCGCGACCGCCGGCGGGTGTTCGAGGCCCCGGAGGACCTCCCGCCCGTGCCCCTCGACGCGGGAGCCTTTCGCCAGGCCCTGTGGAACCTCGTGCTCAACGCCGGCCAGGCCACCCGCCCCGGCGGGCTGGTGAAGGTGGCGCTGAGCGTCGGGGAGGGCAGCCTGGTCGTCGAGGTCGCCGACGACGGGCCGGGGATTCCCGCCGACCAGCTCGAGCGCATCTTCGACCCCTTTCACACGACCCGCGCCGGCGGCACCGGGCTCGGCCTCGCCAACGT
>WGAH01000691.1 GCA_015489145.1 Deltaproteobacteria bacterium | reverse complement strand
TGGCCGAGCAGGGCTGAACGCGCGACGGGGACCGCCGGCCGACCGCCGCCATTCGTCGACCGCTCCTCCGGCGTCTCGATGCCGGCGCGCGGGCGGGCGGGGGGCTCTTGCCCGGCCCCGCCATCCGGGTAGGGGCCGGGCAGCCGCCGGAACGGCGGCGTCGATGGAGCGAGCGTGACCCCCTTCCACCTGCGCGACCGCCTGCGGCGGCTCATCGGCGGCGCCGAGCCCCGCCCGGAACCCGAACCCACCCCCCGCCACCGCGTGCGCTTCGAGCTGCCCGACGGCGAGGTCTACGAGGCCGAGGCCAACGTGGGCGACTCGCTGGTGCTCGCCAGCGGGCGGGGGCCGCGGCCCATCGCCACCGGCTGCGCCGACGGCACCTGCGGCACCTGCCAGGTCGAGGTGATCGCCGGGGCCGACCAGCTCACGCCGCCCACCGACCACGAGGAGCGCACCAAGGCGATGAACGAGGTGCCGGCGCACCGCCGCCTCGGCTGCCAGACCCGGGTGACGGGGCCCGGCGTGGCGGTGAAGGTCATCCACGTCTTCGACGCCGAGAACTTCGCCTGAGCCCGGCCCGCTCAGCGGGTCGAGGCGTTGTTGCCCGAGCGGTTCGTCGGAAAGCCGGCGGCGGCGAGCACCCGCTCGGCCAGGGCGAGGAGCAGGCGGCGCAGGCGCCGCGCCACGGGGCCCGGGCGGCGCCTCACGGGGCCTCCTCGCCGCCGCCGAGGTGCCGCTGGAGGAACAGGGCCATGAGCGCCGTGTAGGTGTCGGCGTTGTGCCGCTTGCGGAAGCCGTGTCCCTCGTCCTCGGCCATGAAGGTCCACACCTCGACGCCCCGGTCGAGGGCGGCCCGGGCGATCTGGCGGGCCTCGTCCACCGGCACGCGCGGGTCCTGGACGCCGTGGGCGACGAACAGCGGGGCGCGAATGCGGTCGGCGCGGTTCACCGGCGAGATCGAGGCGAGGAACTCGCGCATCTCGGGGTCGCGCTCGTCGCCGTACTCGGCCCGGCGCAGGTCGCGGCGGTAGGGCCGCGTGTTCTCGAGGAAGGTGACGAAGTTGGCGATGCCCACCACGTCCACGCCGGCGGCCACCCGGTCGGGGTACTCGGCGAGGCCGGCGAGGACCATGAAGCCGCCGTAGGAGCCGCCGACGAGGGCGACGCGCTCGGCGTCGAGCTCGGGGCGGGCGGCGATCCAGTCGAGGAGCGCGCCGATGTCGCGCACCGAGTCCATGCGGCGCCGGCCGTTGTCGAGGGTGAGCCAGGTCTTGCCGTAGCCGGCCGAGCCGCGCACGTTCGGCACCGCCACCGCGAAGCCCAGCTCGCGCACGAGAAACTGGATGCGCGACGAGAAGGTCGCTCGCGCCTGGCTCTCGGGGCCGCCGTGAATGCTGACGACGACGGGGAAGGGGCCTTCGCCGGGGGGCTCGTACAGCCAGGCGGGAATCTCGCGGCCGTCGAAGCTCGGGTAGCGGACGAGGGTGGGCTCGACGAAGCCGGCCGGGTCGAGGCCGCCGACCTCGCTGGCGGTCCAGCGGGTCAGCGCGCCGGAGGCGAGGTCGTAGGTCCAGGCGTCGCCGGGGCTGGTGGGGCTGGTGAGCGAAAAGCCGAGCACCGGGGCCTCGCGGGCGAAGCGCAGGCCGCGCACCACCCCGGTGGGCAGGCCCTCCACCTTGCGCCGGCCCTCGGCGTCGAGGACGTAGAGCTCGCTGCGCCCGCCGGCGTTGACGGTGAAGGCCAGGGCGGAGCCGTCGGGGCGGGCGGCGAGGGCCTCGACGTCCCAGGGGATGTCGCGGGTGAGGGGACGCAGCTCGACGGCGCCGTCCCCGCCGGCCGGAACCACCTCGTAGAGCTCGACGAACTCGCCGGCCCGGTCGGTGGTCACCCACAGGTGGCCCGGGGCGGCGGCGGCGGCCGGCCAGGACGCGCGGGGCTCGGCCTCGCCGATGCGGGTGCGGGCGCCGGTGGCGAGGTCGACGGCCCACAGCTCGCTGTCGGTGATGCTGATGTAGTGCTGCACGACCACGTCGCCGGGCACCGGCGCGTCCTCGGGCAGCCAGCACAGGGGCTCCCAGGCGCCCTCGACCTCGACGGCCAGGCGCGCCGCTTCCTCGCCCACCGTCCAGGTCCACAGGTCGAAGTTCCGGCCGTCGCGAGCGGTGCCGGAGAACACGGCGGTGCGGCCGTCGGGAGACCAGACGGGGGTGCCGTGCTGGCCGGTGCCGGCCGTCAGCAGCCGCGGCCCGCCGCCGGCCGGGTCGAAGCGGTAGAGCTGGTACTGCTCGGCGCCGCCGCGATCCACGCGAATCACGAAGGGGTCGGCGTCGCCGCCGGAGGCCTCGCCGGGGATCCAGCTCGCGGCGCTGACGGGCTCGGGTAGGAAGCTGAGCTGGGTGCGGGCGCCGAGGGGGCTCGCGACCCGGTGGACCTGCCGGGCGTCGCCGAAGCGCGTGAGAACCAGCATGGACCGGCCGTCGGGGGCGAGGTCGGCGAGGCTGGCCCGCCGGGTCTCGAGGTAGGGCCGGAGGCGGGCGAGCAGCTCCTCGGGCACGGGGGGCGCGCCCTCGACGGCGGGGCGCCGGTTGGCGGGGCCCTCGGCGGCGGAAACCAGGTCGGGCGAGGCGGCGGGGGCGCGGTGGGTGCAGGAGGCGAGGAGCAGCAGGGCGGCGGAGTTCACGGTTCCTCTCC
>WGAH01000690.1 GCA_015489145.1 Deltaproteobacteria bacterium | reverse complement strand
GGTGTGAGCGCGGTGTCGTGCGAGGCGCCGAGCGGGTACGTGTCGGACGCGACGGACTGCGACGACGGGGACGCGGCGGTGAACCCGGGTGCGGTGGAGGTGTGCAACGGGCTGGACGACGACTGCGACGGAGCCGTGGACCCGGACAGTTCCGCGGACGCGGGGACGTGGTACGCGGACGGGGACGGGGACGGCTACGGGGACGCGGGTGTGAGCGCGGTGTCGTGCGAGGCGCCGAGCGGCTACCTCGACGACGACACGGATTGCGACGACTCGGACGCCGACGTGTACCCGGGGGCGCCCGAGGTGTGCAACGGGTTGGACGACGACTGCGACGGCAGCGTGGACGAGGACGGCGACGTGGTGGACGGCGACCTGTTCTACGCCGACGACGACGGGGACGGCTACGGGGACGCGGCCAGCACGCTGCTCGCCTGCTCGGAGCCCTCCGGCTACGTCACGGACGACACGGACTGCGACGACGCCGATGCCACCTCGTATCCCGGCGCCCCGGAGGTCTGCGACGGGGCCGACAACGACTGCGACGGGGTCGTGGACGTGATCGTCGATGAGGACTTCGACGCGACGCTCGGCTCGGACTGGAGCGTCAACGGCGACGCCTACCAGGCCTGGGACGGCGCCGACGGCTACCTCGTGCTCACCGAGCCGAACAACAGCGAGGCCGGCACCGCCTGGTTCGTCGCTCCCATCGACGAGTCGGCCTGGACGGCGACCTTCGACTTCTACATCGGCGGCGGCACCGGCGCCGACGGCCTCACCCTGGCGATGCTCACCGACACCTCCGACCCGACGGTCGTGGGGAGCGGCGGCGGCTCCCTCGCGTGGAAGGGGCTTTCGGGCTGGGCGGTCGAGTTCGACACCTACTACAACAGCGGCTACGACCCGAACGGCAACCACGTCGCGGTCGTCGACGGCGACCTGAACAACTACGCCACGAGCACCAGCATCCCCACCCTCGAGGATGCCGGCTGGTTCACCGCCACCATCGACTTCGACGCCGGCGACGTGACGGTGAGCATCGACGGCACGAGCTACCTGTCGGCGACGATCACCGACTGGGCGGCCGGCGAGGTGCTCATCGGCTTCACCGCCGCCACCGGCGGCGCGACGAACTGGCACCTCGTCGACGACTACACCCTCGAGTGCCCCTGAGCCCCGGCGCCCGTCGCGGGGGGCTCAGGTTCCCGTGTCCACCGCGACGGGCTCGGCGACGGCGCAGGAGGCGGGCAGGGCGTCGAGGCCCTCGGTCTCGAAGGGCGAGGGCTCGCCGAAGACGTGGCTCAGCGCCCAGGTGCGGGCAGAGGTGATCTCGGCGTTGACGATGGTGTGGCCAGCCTCGTGGCCGCAGCGCACCGCGAAGTGGCCGTCGTCGAGGAGGTGGTTCTGCAGGGTGTCGGTGGCGGCGGGGAAGTCGACGACCACCAGGCTCGGATCGGGCCAGACGTCCTCGTCGCCGCCGTCCCAGAGGAGCGCCGGAATCGGCCAGGCCGGGGTGTCGTAGCGGGCGCCGATGCCGGGCAGCAGCGAGTTGTCGAGGTCGGAGCCGCCGCTCATCTCGACCATCGCCGCCATCGTGTCGCCGCGCTCCCGGGCGAGCACCGTGGTGAACAGGGCGCCGCCGGAGAAGCCGGCGACGACCAGCCGGTCGAGGTCGACGTCGAGGCGCTCGGCGGCGCAGGTGCGGAGGTCGTCGAAGAAGACCAGGTCGAGGTCGTCCTGCTCGAAGATCTCCCACATGTAGAAGGTGTAGGTCGCCCACTCCATCGTGCGGGACAGCGGCACGAGGATCGCCACCCCGTCCTCGTCGGCGACCTGCTGCAGGTCGAGCCAGCGCACCATCGCCTCGGTGGGCTCGGCGGTGTAGTCCGGCGACATGAGGCCGTGCAGCAGGAAGACCAGCGGCATGGGGCCGTCGGGCGGGTCGGTGGGGAGCACGACGGACAGGGTGCGCTCGAGGCCGCCGGAGCGCATCGGGGTGAGGCCCGGGACCGACAGGTCGGGGCAGTCGCCCTCGGAGAGGTCGGCCAGGGGGGCCAGCTCGGGGGCGTCCTCGGCTGGAGCGCCGGTGTCGGCGGGCTTTTCGGAGGTGCAGGCGGCCAGGAGGGCCAGGGTGGGAATCGCGCGCATGGGGGCACCATAGCCC
>WGAH01000689.1 GCA_015489145.1 Deltaproteobacteria bacterium | reverse complement strand
CGTCGGCGCCGATGCCGAAGTTGTTGCCGTGGCCGACGGGGGTGTCGGCGGCCTGGGCGGCACCGAGGGCGGCGAGGAAGGCGAGGGTGCTGATCATGGGCTCCTCCGGGGCGGTCATCCGAATAGGCGGGGCTGCGAGCCGTCGGGGCGCACCCCGACCCCCACCCCGGAGGAGCCCATGATCAGCACCCTCGCCTTCCTCGCCGCCCTCGGTGCCGCCCAGGCCGCCGACACCCCCGTCGGCCACGGCAACAACTTCGGCATCGGCGCCGACGTGGGCACCGCCAACCCGAAGTTCACCGGCAAGTACTGGTTCGACGACCAGGGCGGCCTGGCCTTCTTCGTCGGCGCGCCCCTCTGGGGCTACCTCGACGGCCGCGTGCAGTACGAGCGCCAGTTCGTGCAGTTCGGCGACTGGGACTTCGCCGACCTCGGCATGTACTGGGACGCCGGCGTGGCGACGATCCTGTGGGACACGGGCATGCTCGCCGGTCCCTCGGGGGGCGTGGGCGCCGAGATGCGCTTCAAGGATGTCCCGGCGGCGGTCTACGTCGAAAACGACGTCCAGCTCTACTTCTACAACCAGACCGGCTACAACTCCTTCGGCTACATCGGCAGCCTCGGCGGGCGCTGGTACTTCTGAGCCGCATTCCGGCTGACGGCCGCACCGGCCCCGGGCTATCGTGGGCTCCCCCCCCACCCTCGGGAGCCCCGATGCGCCGGTTTGCCCTGCTGGCCCTGGCCGCCGCCTGCACCGACTACTCGCTCAACCCCCAGGGCGACAAGAGCCTCCCCGCCGCCGACACCGGCGCGCTCACCGACACCGCCGGCGACGGGGGCGCCGGCGGCGGCGGCGACGGGGGGCGGCCCGAGGACTGCGGCGACATCGATGTCCCCGACCCCGAGGCGCTCACCCAGGCCGACGCCTGCGAGTTCGAGGAGCAGACCGGCACCTTCACCCCGGTGGTGGAGTGGACCAAGCAGTCGTTCTCGGTGGACCCGTCCTCGAACAACGTCATGATGATGCCCGCCGTCGCCTCGCTCACCGACGACGACGGCGACGGGGACATCGACGAGGACGACGTTCCCGACATCATCTTCATCACCTACGGCTCCTACGGCACCCTGCGCGCCGTCTCCGGGGACGACGGCCGCGAGATCTTCAGCGTCGTCGGCCAGCAGCTCCAGGGCCAGGGCGCGGTGGCGGTGGGCGACATCGACGGCGACGGGGTGGTCGAGATCGTCGCTCCCACCTCCCGGGGCCTCAAGGCCTTCGAGAACGACGGCACCCTCAAGTGGGTCTCCTCCAGCGTCGGCAGCGCCCTCCACGGCACCTCCGACGCACCCTCGATCAGCGACATGGACGGCGACGGCAGCCCCGAGATCATCGTCGGCAGCGCCATCTTCAACGCCGACGGCACCCTGCGCGGCAAGGGCGCCCACGGCCGCGCCGGGGTGAGCAGCAACGTCGGCACCTGCTCGGTGGCGGTGGACATCGACGGGGACGGCACCCAGGAGCTCGTGGTCGGCAACGCGCTGTACCGGCCCGACGGGTCGACGATCTGGTACAACGGAGAAGCCGACGGCTACGTGGCCGTGGGGAACTTCGACAGCGATTCCAAGGGCGAGATCGTCGTCAGCGGCGAGGGCCGCGTCCGCCTGCAGGACGACGACGGCACCGTGCTGTGGCGGGCCAGCATTCCCGGCGCCGGCACGACCTACTACGGCGGCCCGCCCACCATCGCCGACTTCGACGGCGACGGCGAGCCCGAGGTGGGGGTGGCGGCCAACTCCTCCTACAACGTCTTCGACACCGACGGCAGCCTGCTCTGGCAGAAGCCCACCCAGGACGCCTCCTCGGGCAACACCGCCTCCGCCGTCTTCGACTTCGAGGGGGACGGCGTGGCCGAGGCGGTCTACGCCGACGAGACGCGCCTGTGGGTCTTCTCCGGCCCCGACGGCAGCGTGAAGCTCGAGAGCACCGCGCACAGCAACGCGACCTGGCTGGAGTACGCCGTCATCGCCGACGTGGACGCCGACGGCGCCGCCGAGATCGTCGTGCCCAACACCGCCTACCTCGCGAGCTACTACGGCATCACCGTCATCGGCGACGCCGACGACTCCTGGCGAAGCGGCCGGCGCATCTGGAACCAGCACGCCTACCACATCACCAACGTCGAGGACGACGGCACCATCCCCGCCGTGGCCGACCGCAACTGGTTGACCTACAACAACTTCCGCTCCGGCGACCTCACCGCCGGCAACGGCACCGCCGCTCCCGACCTCGTGGTGGAGATCACCAGCGTGTGCGGCCTCGAGTGCGACGAGGACCGCCTCTACGTCACCCTGCGCGCCGGAAACCGCGGCTACGAGGACGTCAACGGCGAGGTCTCCGTCGAGCTGTACGGCGAGACCGACGCCGGCGAGGTCCTCCTCGCCGAGACCGCGGTGGACGGCGTGCCCGCGGGCGCCTGGGCCGCGGGCGAGACGCTGGTGATCGAGGGGGTGGCCGAGATGGACCCGATCCTCGACCTCATCGCCCGCGTCGACGGCGGAAACGACGCCGACAACGACGGCGACTGGCCCGAGTGCGACGAGTCCAACAACGAGGACACCTGGGGCGAGGACGTCTGCTGGTAGGGGCGCTCAGCCCCGGGCGGCGCGCACCTCGGCGTGGACGTTGCCCAGGCAGCACGAACCCTGGGGATTCGTCTCGGGGCAGCGGTCCTCGCCCCGCCGGCAGCGCTCGGCGATGTCGGCCGGCACGGTGGAGTCGCCGGTGGCGGCCACCTCGGCGCGGATCCCGGCGACGGTGTGGCCGAAGCAGTAGCAGACCAGGCGGTCGGGGTCGTCGGACTTCTGGTAGATCGGCACCCGCGATCCGGCGACGGTGATGACCCGCCGGTCGTCCGGGGTGCCGCCGAACCAGGCGACGGGACAGTCGCGGTCGGGGCAGAAGCGCCAGGTTCCGGCGTCGAGGAGGGCGTCGGGGGGCGGCTGCAGGGCGAGGGAGCGCACGGTGATCGCCCCCACCTTGCGGCCGCGCGTGCCGCAGGCCGGGCAGGTCGCCGGCAGGGCTTCCGGCTCGGGGGCGGCCGGCGTGCAGCAGGCGTCGCCGCCGTCGTCGGGCTCCTCCGGCGCGCAGCAGGCGTGGCCGGGCTCCGCGGTGGGCAGGATGGCGGGAAAGACGGGCAGGCCCGCCTCGCCGCCCATCTCAGGCCCCCTGCTCGGAGACGACCCGCGCCGGGTAGCCGGCGTCGGTGATCGCCTTCGCCACGGCGGCGGCGTCGACCCTGGCCGGATCGAAGCGGACGGTGGCCTGGCCGGCGTCCACGTCGACCTCGACCTCGGCCACGCCGGCGAGCTTCTTCGCGGCGGTGCGCACGGTCACCGAGCAGGCGCCGCAGGTCATGCCGTCGATGGCGAGGGTGGCGCTGTGCAGGGCGGTGGCGGCGGTCGCCGCGGCGGAGCCGGTGGCCGGGGCGCTCCGGTCGCAGGCGAAGCAGCCGAGGGCGGCGGGCAGGGCGACGGCGCCGAGGAGGAGGAGGGAGGGAAGGGTCTTCACGGG
>WGAH01000688.1 GCA_015489145.1 Deltaproteobacteria bacterium | reverse complement strand
GCGTCTGGCTCGTGCGCTGGGGCGCAGGGGACGCCGACGAGCGCGTGCTCTACTTCGCCGACGGCTCGCTCAGCCGCCTCGCCTTCGACCGGGAGCCGGCGCCCGTCGAGACCGACGGCGGCGAGACGGTGACCGCCCTGGTGGCCCGGCGTCTCGACACCCTCGCCCGCAAGCCCGACCACGACGACGGCGGCGCGAACGTGAGCACGGCGGACCTCGACGTGGTCTTCCGCGACGGAACCGACCGCTACCTCGCCTTCCTCGCCACCGACCCGGGGGACGGCGAGACCCTGTCGCGCATCTACCTGAGCGACCTCGGCGCCTGCGACCTCGACCGCTGCGAGTCCGAGGGCTGGGACTTCTGCTGCGACACCGCCCTCCTCGCCGAGTACGGCCCCCTCACCCCCAGCCTCACCACCGTCACGGCCTTCACCAACCCGGCGATGAACGGCGACGGCTCCCTGGTCAGCTTCCACTGGGACAGCATCGCCGTGGGCGACGTGGACGGGACCTACTCGATCCTGTACGTCACGCCGAACCCGTGGGAGGACCCGGATCTCCTGGCCCGGTGCGCGGAGCCCGAGGCCGACGGCCGCGCCCGCGACTGCCGCGCCCTGCTCGGCGACGACGGATCGGGACGGCCGACGTGCCCGGACATCCACGACTGCTCGGGGGCCGACTGCGCCCCCTGCGTCGCCATCGGCGGCGACCAGGCCGCCGGCGACACCCCCGACGGCCGCGCCAGCCGCAACCTCACCAGCTTCTTCACCCTCGACGGGAGCGACTACCTCGCGGTGCAGCGCAACACCTGGGGCCGGGACGGCTCCGGCGGCGAGCTCATGGAATGGCTCGACATCTACGCCGTCCCGGACGAGGGCCTGGCCTTCGACACCGACGGATTCCCCATCGTCGTCGAGACGGCCACCGACGCGGTGGAATGGACCGGCTGGCACCCCTCGGCCCTCCGCCGCGCCACCCCCTGAAACGCGGGACGCCCGGCCTCCCCGGGGCGGGGCGGCCGGGCGCGCGGAGGGGTCCGGTCAGTACGTGAACTTGGCGCCGGCGCGGATGGCGCGCGGCGACTGGCGGTACATCGTCTTGCCGAACATCTCGTTGTCGTTCTCGTAGTACGTGATCGGCGCCTCGAGGTCGAGGACGTTGAACACGTCGAGGCTCAGCTCGGCCGAGCGGTCGTGGCCGAGGTCGAGGGTGTGGGCGACGCGCAGGTCGAAGTAGTGGACCGGCGGCATGAAGCGCGAGCCGCGGCCCTCGGGGAAGGCGTAGTAGTCGCCGTAGAGGTCGACCATGCCGCGCTTCTGCCAGGCGTGCCCGCTGTCGAACTCGTAGACCGCGCCGAAGGTGGTGCCGAAGGGCGCGGTGTAGGAGCCGGCCACCTTGACCTGGTGGAAGGAGTGGTAGGGCAGGTAGCCGTACCAGCCCGCGTCGTCGTCTTCGCGTCCCAGCCCGGCGAGGCCGTCGAGCAGCCAGCCGTAGCCGGCGTCGAAGAACGCCTGCCGCGTGTCGGGATCGTCCACGTCGTCGCGGTACACGCCCACGCCGTTGCCGTTGCTGCCCCAGTCGCTGCCCGAGGAGGTCTCGAACTGGCCGGGGCTGGTGCCCATCGCCTCCGACAGGGTGTAGGAGGCCAGCGCCTGCCACACGCCGTCGTACTGGCGCTCCAGCGTGAGCTCGAGGGCCCGGTAGTCGCGCAGCTTGTTGGCCGGGTTGGTGATCACCCAGGTGTCGAGGTCGTAGTCGATGTCCTCGGGCAGGTCTCGGGTCTTCGAGACGATGCCCTTGAGCCCGATGGCGAGCTTGGGCACGATCTCGCGCTCGATGCCGACGACGAGCTTGTCCATGTGGTAGGGCTTCAGCTCGGTGTCGCCGCAGGCGTCCTGGGCGGTCTGGTACAGGGCGTCCGCGTCGTCCTGGGTGTATTCGCCGGCGTCGACCATCTCCTGCAGCGAGGCCTTGTAGCGGTCGAGGCTGTCGGCGGTGCAGTAGATGAGCGGGTCGCTCTCCGGGTCCTGGGTCCAGGTGTTGACGTAGCCGCCCGCGCCGTCGCTCTCCCACTGGCGGTAGACGAAGGCGGAGCGGGTGTCGCCCCAGTCGGCGAAGGTGTTGCCGTTGATGTCGTAGTACCGGCCGGCGTTGACGGTGAACACCGTCTTGCTGTCGTTGGTGATGTCCCAGGCGAGGCCCAGGCGCGGCGCCGGCATCCACTGGCTGAGGATGCGGTCGCCGGCGTTCTGGTACAGCGTCTCGCGGTCCATGCGGAAGCCGAGGTTGAGGGTCAGCGGGTCCAGCGGGTTCCAGTCGTCCTGGATGAACCCGGTGAACACGTCGCCCTCGTGGCCGAGCTCGCCGGCGGCGGTGTAGTGGATGAAGCCGTAGCAGTCGGCGTAGTCGTTGTCGGCCGTGCAGCTCATCGTGCTCGGGTCGCCGTCGTACTCCCAGTACTCGACGCCCTGGTACTCGTACTCGTTGCCGTCGGCGTCGGTGTAGGTGCCGCCGGGACCGGTGAACAGCAGCTCGCGGGAGTCCTTGAGCACCCAGTACTCGGTGCCGAGCTTGAACTCGTGATCGCCGAGCACGTTGTTGACGAGCTGCGTGAACTTGAGGCTCCCGCCGGTGCGGGAACGCTTGTTCGTGTCCACGCTGTCGTAGTTGTTGGTGTTCACGCCGGCGTCGATGTCGTAGATCATCGGCGTGTCGGTGTCGCCGGACATCGGCTCCGTCACGATGTCGCTGTTCAGCGACGACAGCTTGAGCTCGAGGACGTTGGACTCGCTCGGCCGCCAGGTGGCGGTGAAGATGTTGGTCAGGTCGCTCGACTTGTAGCGCCCCTGGGCGTCGGCGGTGTAGAGCCCGCTCGTCTCGATGTTCTGGGCCTGGCTGGTGCCGTAGCCGAACTGGTACTGCAGGGTCAGGTCGGTGGTCGCGAAGTAGGTGAACTTCGCGAAGCCCTGGCCGCTCCAGCTCGAGTAGGGGGCGTCCGGGTCCATCGCCTCGAACTGGATGTTCGACTTGCCGAGGTCGGCGGCGACGAAGTACCAGAGCTTCTCCTGCTTGATCGGGCCGCCGGCGGTCAGCGACAGCTCGTGGTTGAAGAAGTCCCGCTTGTCGGTGGGCTCCTCCTCGCCCGTCTCGAGGTTGAGGATGTCGTACTGGCCGGTGCCCGCCGACTTGTTGGCGTAGTAGGCGGCGCTGCCGTGGTGCTCGTCGCCGCCGTCCTTGGTGACGACGTTGACGAGCATGCCCGTCGCCTGGCCGAACTCGGCCGGCAGGCCGTCGGTGTAGACCTGGACCTCCTGGATGGCGTCGAAGTTGACGTCGGTGCCGAAGGTCTTGGTCGCCGGGTCGCGGGTGGAGATGCCGTCGATCAGGTAGTTGTTGCCGTAGGAGCCCTCGCCGCGCACGGAGGGGTTGCCGTTGCCGGGCCCGCCGTTCTGCGTGTCGACCCGCCCGTAGACGCCGGGCACCATGTTGACCGCCGCCTGGAAGCTGCGGCCGGTGGGGACGTTCTGGAGCAGGTCGGTGGACATCGAGGTCGAGACGGTGGATCGCGTCGCGTCGATGACCGGCAGCGACTCCTCGACGACCATCACCTCGCTGGCCGTCTCGGCGGGCTTGAGCTGCACCGGCACGAAGGTCGTCTCGTCGAGGCGCACGTTGACCGTGTACTTGACCGGGGCGAAGCCCTGGGCGCTCACCGTCAGCTCGTGCTGCCCGGGGGGGATGTTGACGAGCCGGAACTCGCCGTCGTCGGAGGCGGTCACCGTCAGCTCGCCGGCGATGTTGGGGCCGGAGAGCGTGACCGTGGCGCCCGGCACCGCGAGGCCGTCGGCGTCCTTCACCTTGCCGCGCACGGCGCCGGTCTCGGCGGCCTCGGCCACGCCGACCATCACCACCACCGCGGGAACCATCAGCCAGGACATGGACCTCATCGGGCACCTCCGTAGGTCAGGGTGGGCAGGCCGTCGCAGGCCATCGCCGCGCCGGTGTCGCCGGTGTCGTAGCCGCCGCAGGTGTCGGCGCCGCAGCCGTCGAGCACGTTGCCGCTCGCGTCGACCATGTGGACGTAGTAGCAGCCGTCGTCGAGGTCGGGAGCGGTGAAGCTCACCGTGGCGGTGCCGCACTCGCTGGTGAGCGCCGCCGTCTCGCCGCCGACCTGCACCTGGTAGGCGCTGGCGTCGAGATTGCAGCCGCTCAGGACGATGGTGTCCCCGGCCGCCGCGGTGTCGGTGGATGCCGCCTCGACGTAGGGGTCGGCCGGGCAGGCGACGTAGTAGAAGGCGTCCTTCACCGTGTCCGTCTCGCCGCCGCTGGTGACCTCCAGGTCGGCGTAGCCGGCCTCGCTGGCCGGGGGCGTGACGCCGTAGACGACGTAGCCGACGTCGAGGGGGTTGGCCTCGGGGTCGGGCAGGGTGAGCCCCTCGAGGTCCTGGCCGC
>WGAH01000687.1 GCA_015489145.1 Deltaproteobacteria bacterium | reverse complement strand
GTGGAACAGCGTCTGGCCCACCGGCGCGAGCCAGAGCCCGGCGTAGCGCAGCCACACCCGGGCCGCCGTGACGAGCTGCACGGCGAGGTCGCGGTCCACCTCCCGGTGGGCCAGCGTGCCGAGGCGGTCGTAGCGCAGCCAGGCCGCCCCCCCGACGATGAGGGCGAACAGCAGCATCCAGCGCCACCGCACCCGCCGCGCCCCGCCGCCGAGCCGCCATTCCATGCCCAGCATCGCCAGGGGCAGCATGGCGCCGACCTCCTTGGAGAGCACCGCCGCGGCGTAGGCGGCGAGCCCCAGGAACCGGTAGCCGGCGCCCCGGCGGCCGTCGCGCTCGGCGAGGAGCGCCCGCGCCCAGGCCCACAGGCCGAGGAAGACGAACAGGCCGCACAGCACCTCGCTGCGGCCGGTGATGTAGGTCACCGCCTCGGTCTGCATCGGGTGCAGCGCCCAGGCCGCCACCGCCAGGGCCGCCACCCCGCCGGCGGCCGGGTGCCGCCCGAGGCGCCCCACCGCGTCGGCCATCGCCAGGGCCGCCCCCACCGCCAGGGCGTAGATCGCCAGGCTGGTGCGGTGGAAGCCCGCCGGGTCGAGCTGCCCGCGGGCGTCGGTGCCCCAGGCGGCGTGGTCGAAGGCGTAGGTCAGGATGAGCAGCGCCCGGGAGACGTTGTAGCCGAACACGGCCCGCCAGTTTCCGGCGGCGCGAATCGTCGCGTTGCGCGCCACCTCCACCCGGTCGTCGTAGACGAAGGGGACCGCCGTGACCCCCCACCAGGCCACCGCCGCCAGGGCGAGGATGCCCGCCCACGCCGCCAGGCGCGCGCCCCGGCTCACGGGCGACCTCCCGCGGCTCGCCGCGGTGCCGCCTCCTCGCCCACCGGTCGGCCGGCCTCGGCCAGCACCGCGCGGTACAGGTCGCGGTGCTGCTCCGCCACGCGCTCGAAGCCGAGGCGCTCGAGGATGTAGCGCCGGCCCCGCCGCACCATCGCCCGGCCCGCCACCGGGTCGGCCAGCAGCGTCTCGATGCGCGCGCGCAGGCCGGCCACGTCGCCGTGGCGGACGAGCAGCCCGGCGCCGGCCTCGCTGATCAGCTCGCCGCAACCGCAGTCGTCCGCCACGACCACCGGCGCCCCGCACAGCAGGCCCTCGAAGGGCACCAGCCCGAAGACCTCGGCGGTGGAGGCGTAGACGAGCACGTCGGCGTCGGCGAGCAGCTCCAGGCGCTGCCGCCCCTCGAGCAGGCCGACGAAGCGCACGTCGGGGCCGGCCCGGGAGACGGCGTCGGCCATCGCGCCCATGTCGTTGCCCGCCACGACGAGCAGCGCCCCGGCCGGCCCGCCGCCGGCGAAGGCCTCGACGAGGTGCCCCACCCCCTTGCGCGGCGAGACCTGCCCCAGGTAGGCGACCAGCGGCCGGTCGGGCGGCACCCCCAGCCGGGCGCGAAACACCCCCCGGGGAGGCAGCGGCTCGAACTCGGCGAGGTCGAGGCCGTTGGGGATGCGCGCCACGCGCTCGGGCGGGAAGCCGAGGCGGTGGTGGGTGGCGGCGTCGGCGGCGCTCACGGCGACGAGGCGGGCGGCCCCCCGGGGCACGCTCCCGGCGACGAGGAGGTCCCAGGCCAGCTTGGCCCCCACCTTGCGCTCGTGGCGGTCGAGGGTGCCGTTGGCCGTCATCACGTAGGGCAGGTCGCGCCGCCGGGCCCAGGCCACCGCCGCGTTGTTGAGGAGGTGGCGGTGGCCGTGGAGGTGCAGCAGGTCCACCGGCGCCTCCCGGTGGGCCGCCGCCAGCGCCCGCCGCGCCCCGAGGGGCAGGAAGAGCTGGTGGCGGTAGGCCAGCCGGTTCGAGAGGTTGGGCACCGTGATCACCCGCACGCCGTCGTGGTCGCGGACGCGCGGCGCCCCGGATCGCCGCGTCCCGTCGAAGGCGTCGGTGGTCAGCACCGTCACCCGCACGCCCAGGCGCACCAGGGCGCGGGACAGCCCGTCGACGATGCGCGGGATGCCACCGTAGGCCCAGGTGGGCGGGAAGTAGGGCGTGACCTGCAGGACGTGCATCGCGCGGCTCCGGCCCCCAAGGCTAACAGCCGACCGTCCCCGCCCGCCGCTTCCGCGCCGCTCCCGGCGGGCTACCCTGCCTTCCGGCCCCGCCCGACCCGGGCCCCGAGGTCGCCATGCGCGCGCTCCCGCTCCTCCTCGCCGCCTGCCACGCCCCGTCCGCCGACACCGGCGCCGACACCGGCCCCGACACCGCCGAGGACCCCGCCGTCCTCGCCGTCGCCGTGGGCGAGAACGGCGCGATCTGGGAGCGCCGCGACGCGGGCTGGGTGGCGGTGGATCCGCCGGTGGACCGCTGCATCGACCCCGACGCCTGCACCCCGGACGAGATGCTCGCGACCACCCGGCTGCTCGGCCTCAACTCCGTCGCCCTGCTCGGCCCCCGGGAGGCGCTGGCCGTCGCGGGAAGCGGGCTCATCCTCCACCGCCGCGCCGACGGGAGCTGGGAGCGCATCGACGACGCGGCCTCCCCCGTGCTCAGCGCCGTCGCCGCCGACCCGGCCGGCGCCGCCGGGGGCGTGGCCGTGGGCGTGGGCCCCGACGGCGGCGCCTGGTCCTGGGACGGCGCAGACTGGACCCCCACCGACAGCCCGGTGGAGGGCGCCGAGATCGACGGCGTGGCCGTGGCCCTCCGGGACGTGGCCCTCGCCGGCGACGCGGGCGTGGCGGTCGGCGGCACCTTCGACGACGCCGAGGGCGAGCCCGAGGGGGTGCTCCTCGAGCTGCGCGACGGCGCCTGGACCCTCGCCCGCGACCGGCAGGACCGCACCCTGCTGGCGGCGGGCATGGCCGAGGGCCTGGCGCTTGCGGGCGGCTTCTCCCTGTCGGGCGTCGACCCGGCGCCCAACCTTCTCCGCGAGGTGGCCGGCGGGGACTGGGAGCCCACCGGCGAGGCGCTGCCCTGGCGCCAGGACGTGACCGGCATCGACGTGGTCGACGGCGAGACGGCCCTGGCGGTCACCGACGGCGGCGCCCTGGCCAAAACCGCCTCGGGGGGGCTCCTCGCGCGCTACGAGGCCGGCGCCTGGACGGTGCTGGCCCTCGGCGGCGAGCTGCCCGCCTCCTGGCCCGACGCCCCGGGCGCCCTCGACGCCGCCTGCGCCCTGGCCGACGGCGGCATCGTCCTGGCGGGCGACCAGCGCCTCGTCGAGGGCGACGGCGCCACCTGGGT
>WGAH01000686.1 GCA_015489145.1 Deltaproteobacteria bacterium | reverse complement strand
CGGGTTGAAGCGCTCGATCATGCCCACGCTCAGGTGGGGGTGGCGGGCGAGGGCCTCGGCGTCGCGCGGGTTCGTCGCCAGGGGCTTCTCCACGAGGCAGGGCACGCCGCGTTCGAGGAGGGGCAGGGCCAGCTCGGCGTGGAGCGCGGTCGGCGCGGCGACGATGGCGAAGTCGGGCTGTCGGGGGACCGGCGGGCGCAGGCCGAGGGGCGGGTCGACGACGACGAGGCGCACGTCGTCCCGCTCGGCGAGGGCGGCGGCGTGCAGCCGGCCCATGTGGCCGTGGCCGAGGAGCAGGCCGACGAGGGCCACCGCCTACCCGCGGGCCGCGCGGCAGACGCCGCGGGCGCTGCTCGCCACGAAGTCGAGCAGCTCGATCACCTCGGGCACCGCGGCGTAGCGCTCCCGCGCCTCCTCGATCACCTCGGCCCGGCGGCGTCGCCGGTCGTGCTGGAACACGAGGCGCCAGGCCGCCCGCAGCGCCGAGAGGGTGGGGGCGGGCAGGCCGAGGCGGCGCAGGCCGACGAGGTTGAGGCCGTACAGCCGCGCCCGGTCGCCCTGGGCGAGGGTGAAGGGCGGCACGTCCTGGGCCACCATCGCCCCGCCGCCGACCATGGCGCAGCGGCCGACCCGGGCGTGCTGGTGGATGCCGACCAGCCCCCCGATCACCGCGTGGTCGCCGACGACGACGTGGCCGGCGAGGTTGACCGAGTTGGCGAAGACGCAGCGGTCGCCCACGCGGCAGTCGTGGGCGACGTGGCTGTAGGCCATGAACAGGTTGCCGTCGCCGATGCGCGTCTCGCCGCCGCCCTCCTCGGTGCCGAGGCTGGCGGTGGTGAACTCGCGGAACACGTTGTCGGCGCCGATGCGGAGCCGGGTGGGGCCGCCGCGGTACTTGAGGTCCTGCGGAGGCCCGCCGAGGACGGCGTGGGGGTGGATCACGGTGCGGGGGCCGATCTCGGTGTCGCCGGCGAGGACGGCGTGGGCGCCGACCCGCACCCCGTCGTGCAGGCGGACGCCGGCCCCGACGACGGCGTAGGGCCCCACGACCACGCCCGCGCCGAGCTGAGCGCCGGCCTCGACGACGGCGGTGGGGTGGATGGCGGGCGTCTGGCTCATGCCGGCTCCTCCGGGCCGCCCGAAGGCTACCGGGCCGGCGCGGCGATGGCCACCCGCAATCGCCGACCGGGGCCGGGGAGCGCCGGCCCCTGGCCGGCATCGGGCCGCTACCGGAAGAAGTTGAAGAAGGTGCGCTTGCGGCGGCTCTCGCCGGCGCGTTCCCCGGCGACCAGGTCGGCGAGGACCGCCAGGTCGCGGGCGGCCGGGGATCGCGGCGCGCACTGCCGGAGCACCTGCCCGCGCTCGAGGGCCCCCTGCACGTCGTGCCAGGCGTTGGCGATGGTGCCGACGATGGGCACGCCGATGCTGCGGGCGAGGTCTTCGAGGGCCTCGTCGTCGAGGTCCTGGGCGCGGTTGATCACCGCCCGCGCCGGCGCCCCCTCGACGCCGAGCTCGCGCAGGGCCTGGTAGCGGCGGCGCGCGCCCGTGCGGGCGGCGAGGTCGGTGGTGGTGACCAGGAGGCGCTGGTTCGCCACCGAGCAGGCGGCGAGGGACACCTCGTTGACCTCGGAGCCCACGTCGATCACGACGAAGTCGTAGCGCTGGCGCAGGCGCTGCGCGAAGTAGACGACCTGCTCGGCGGTCACCGGGTCGGCCTCGCTCAGCTCGCCGTCGAGGCCGAGGAGCCGGAAGCCCGAGCGGTGCAGCGGGGGCGCCTCGCTCCAGGTCTGGGCGTCGGCGGCGGAGCCGCGGTGGATGAACCACAGGGCCGAGGGGCGCGGGGGCATGTCGAGGACGACGGCGGCGTCGCCCAGGTAGAGGTGGAGGTCGACGAGGATCACGCGCTGCCGGGTGCGCACGGCGAGCTCCGCCGCCAGGTTGGCGGCGATCACCGTGGTTCCGACGCCGCCCTTCGCGCCCATCACGGCGACGACCTCCCCGTCCACCACCGGCGGCCCGTCGCGGGTGGCGAGGCCCTCGACGGCGCGGCGCAGGTCGGCGGGCCCCTCCCGGAGCACCACGATGTCGGTGCAGCCCGCCTCGGCCACCGACTGCACGAGGCTGCGCTCGGCGTCGTCGACCATGGCGATGGCCTGCAGCCCCGGGTGCAGGGCGCGCACCCGCTTGAGCAGGGCGAGGACCTGTCCGGGCCGGCTGCCGAGGTAGATCGCGAGGGCGTCGGGGCGGGCCTGCTCGACGGCCTTCTCCAGCAGGCGCCAGTCCCGCAGGGTGCCGGCGTTGGCCGCGATGTCGCCCACGGCCTTCCACAGCACCGCGGCGTGTTTCTCGGGGATTCCGACGAGCATCAGGCGCATGGGGTCCTCCCGGCTTCGCGGGGCTTCAGTAGGCGACGGCGCGGATCACCTGCTCGGGGCTCGGGTCGCGCGTCCAGGCCGCGAGGAGATCGTCGGCCGGGCAGCGCGCCGCGTCCACCCGTTCGGCCAACGGTTGCAGAAGGTTGCGTTCCGGCTCGGTGCGGCGGCGGAGCCCCCGCTCGGCGATGGCCACGAGGTCGCGGGCCCACTCCGCCAGGGAGCGCCCGCCGGCCCGCCCCTCCAGGCCGTGCAGGCAGGCCTCGGCCATGCGCGCCTCGCCGGAGCCGTGCCGCCCGAAGTCGGCGGCGAGGGCCAGGGCCTCGTCCAGGGCGCCCTCGTCGTAGAACAGGCCGGTGAACAGGGCGCAGAACGACAGCGCGAGGTCGTGGCTCACGCAGTCGGCGCCGCGCACCTCGATGGTGCGCTTGACGCGGACCTCGGGGAAGACGCTGGTCTGGTGCAGCTCCCAGTCGGCCACCGTCGGCCGGTCGCCGTCGATGCCCCGCTCCATCCAGGCCCGGAAGCTCAGGCCGTGGGCCGGCCGGTGCGCCCCGTCGCGGAACACGAACATCATCGGCACGTCGAGGAGGTAGTCGACCCAGCGCTCGTGGGAGTAGCCCGCCGCCACGGCGGGGGGGACGCCGGTGCGGTCGAAGTCGGTGTGGCGCCAGACGTGGCCGCGGGTGCTCTTGAAGCCGGTGGGGCGGTTGGCCTGGAGCGGCGAGTTGGCGAAGATCGCCGTGGTCAGCGGGGCGAGGCCGGCGGCGAGCTGCACCTTGCGGGCGCAGTCGGCCTCGTCGGCGTAGTCGAAGTTCGCCTGGATGCTGGCGGTGGCCTTCATCATCACGTGGGCCAGCCGGCCGCGCCGCCCGAGGTAGTCGCGCATGACGGTGTAGCGGCTCTTGGGCATCCAGTCGATGGCCTCGACGGGGGCGACGGGCGTGAGGCCGCAGGCGATCCAGCGGAGGGGACGCCCCTCGGCCAGCGCGAGCAGGGCCGCGCGGTTCTCGTCGAACTCGGCGTGCAGCGCGCACAGGGAGGCGTGGGGCGCCCCGGACAGCTCGACCTGGCCGCCGGGCTCGAGGGTGACGTGGGCGCCGTCGGGTCGGGCCAGGGCCACCAGCGCCCCGTTCTCGTAGCGGCGCTCCCAGCCCCGCGCCGCGAGGGCTTCCAGGATGTCGCGAATGCCGTCGGGCTCGGCGTAGCCGACGGGGGAGCCGTCGGGGCGGACCACGGCGCGTTCGAACTCGGCGCCGACCCGCCAGCGCTCGCGGGGGGTGCCGTAGCGGTGGAACTGCTCGACGAGGTAGTCGCGACCGCCGAGGTCGAGGATCGTGGGGAGGGGCGCCGGGGCGTTCATGGGGGCCTGCTATCCCAGGG
>WGAH01000685.1 GCA_015489145.1 Deltaproteobacteria bacterium | reverse complement strand
CCCGAGGGGGCGCCGGGGCGGGCGCGCGCGCGCCGGGCGGAGCGGTTCGCGGTGGTCCTCGCCTGGCTGGGCCTGGCGGGCCTCGCCGGGCTGGTCGCCCTGTCCTGGAAGCTGCGCGCCGCGCCGCTGGCGCTGACCGGGGCGGCGGCCCTGCTGCCGCTGGCGACGCTGGCCTTCGCGGCCGGGGCGTTCCTCGCCGGGTGGCGGTGGCCGGCGGTGCGGCCGCCGGCGGCGCTGGCCGCGCTGGCCTGGGCCCTGGTGTGGGGGCGGGCCTGGTGGAGCGCCCCGGACGCGCCGCCGCCGGGCGCGGTGCCGGTGCGCGTGCTGAGCTGGAACCTCCAGCGCCTGGGCTTCGAGGCGGGAGAGGACGCCCCGGCGCTCGCCTGCGCCGCCGCGGCGGTCGACCGGCTCCGCCCCGACGTGCTCGCCCTGCAGGAGGTCTCGGGCCGGGACGCGGACCGCCTGGAGCGCCGCCTGGGGCTGCGCTGCCGGCAGGTGGACTACGGGGGCACCGGCGGCGAGGCGGCCGGCGGGCTCGCCGCCTGCCTGCGCGGGGCGCGCGCCCGCTTCCGCTCCGAGCAGGCGCGGCCGGTGGTCCCGGGCCGGCGCTGGTTCTACGTCTTTGCGGAGGTGGAGGTCGAGGACGCGCTGTTCAACCTGATGGTCGTCCACCTGCCGCCCTACCCGCACGATCCCGCCGCCCTCGCGGGCGCCGCCACCGCCCGGCGCCAGGGCGACGCCGCCGCCGCCCTCCTCGACCGCCTCGACCGCCTGCGCGACCCGACGGTGGTCGCCGGCGACTTCAACAGCCCGCGCGACGCCGCCCTCCACGCCGCCCTCCGCCGGCGCCTGCGCGACGCCTGGGAGGTCGCCGCCTGGGGACCCGGCGGCACCCGGCGGGCCCTTGGCTGGTTCCCGGTGCGGGTGGACTACGTCTACGCCACCCCGGGCGTGGCCGTCACCGCCGCCCGGCGCCCGGCCGAGGATTGCTCCGACCACCGGCCGGTGGTCGTGGACCTCGCCCTGCCGCGCTGAGGTCCCGGGCCTCGACTACAGGCCGAGACCCCGCCAGGTCGGGGCGCGGTCGACGACGCGGTCGCCGCGGGCGAGCAGGACCTCGGCGAAGTGGGCGAACAGCTCGCCGGCCTTGGCGTGCCGGGCGATCACCGGGTCGCCGAGGGCCGGGCGGAGCTCGCCGCGCACCCGGAAGGGCGTCTGCACCTCGCCCCAGCCCTCCAGCGAGACGGGTTCGAGGCCCGCCGGCAGGTGGACGCGGGGGGCGCGGTCGGGGCCCGGCGGACCCGAGGCGGCATACCCCCCGCCGAGGCAGGTGACGTGGGCCTCGTCGGGGAGGCGCACCACGGGAAGCGCGAAGAAGGCGGCGGGTTCGAGGTCGAGCCCGTCGAAACCGTCGAAGCCGTGCGGCGCGAGGAAGCCCGAGCCCGCGGTGAGCTCGGTGACGCTCGGGTCGGCGGAGGTCCAGGCCAGCGAGCCGGTGCCGCCGCCGTTGACCAGGGCCGGGGGCAGGCCGGCCTCGGCCAGGGCCTCCACCACCCGCCGCCGCCGGTCGAGGACCAGGGTGCGCGACCGGTGCTTGACCGCCCGGCGGGCCCGGTCGAGGGGGCCGCCGCCGGGGGTGCGGTCGGGGACGCCGGCGATCTGCGCCTCGTAGGCGAGGACCCCGTCGAAGCGCAGGCCCTCGGCCTCGGCGACGGAGCGCGCCAGGGCGACGGCGGCCTCGGGGCCGCGAATCGGGCTGCGGAGGACGCCGAGGTGCCGGCCGGCCACCCGCAGGGCGAGGTCGATCTCGACCACCACGCCCAGGGTGGCCCCGGCCGCCCGCGCCGCCGCCCCGAGCAGGTCGACGTGGGCCGGCTCGTCGGCGACCACCCGCACGGTGGCCCCTCCCGCGGCGAGGGCGGCGAGGGCCTCGGCGTCGGCGCGGCGCCCCACCGGGTAGCCGACCAGCACGTCGTCGAAGCCGAGTTCCACCAGCAGCCGGGCCTCGCGGGCGTGGACGGCGAACAGCCCCCGCAGGCGCCCGCCCCCGCGCTCGATCAGGTAGCGCAGCAGCCAGCCGCAGCGCAGCGACTTCGTCGCCAGGCGCACCGGCTTGTCGCCGGCCAGGGCGAGCACCGCCACGAGGTTGCGGTCGAGGGCGTCGAGGTCCACCACCGCGGCGGGCAGGGCCTCGCCGTCGAGCAGGCGGCGCCAGCGGGCGTAGGGGGCGGGCACTCAGTTGGCTCCGGCGCTCTGGACGTAGGAGGGCTCGTCGAGGCCGTCCCGGGGCGGGTCGGCGCGGCGCCAGCCGCCGAGATCCGCCTCGATGGCCGCGGCGGCGGCGAGCGCCAGGTGATCGCGTCCCCGCGCCGCCACCACCTGCACCGCCACCGGCAGGCCGTCCTCGTCGAAGCCGACGGGGACGACGGTGGCCGGGAACTCCAGCACGTTGAACAGGGCGGTGTAGACGATGTCGAAGGGGGTGAGCATCGCCGCCCGGTGCCGCGGGGCCGGCCGGGTGTAGGGGGGCAGCACCAGGACGCCGTCGTCGCCGAGCACGGCCTCGAGCTGCTCCCGCAGGGCGCGGCCGGCGGCGACGTAGGCGTCCACCCGCCCGGGGAGCTGCCGCTGGAAGGCCTCGAGGAGCACCACCGCCAGGGCCGGCGTCGTGTGGTTGGAGCGCCCGAAGGGGAAGCGCAGCACCTCGCGGAGCACCGGGATCGGCTGGCCGTCGCCGAGCAGGCGGGCGTAGGAGGCGCCCGAGGCCTCGGCGAGCATGGCGCTCCAGATGCTGAACACGTCCTTGAGGCGCGGCTCGACCAGCTCGGAGCGGGTGGCGCCCCGGTCGACGAGGACGGCGGCGGCCCGTTCCACCGCGTCGCGCATCACCGGGCGGGCGCGGGCCCGGCCGACCCGGAACAGCGGGTGGACGACGATGCGCCGGGGGTCGACCGCCGTCGGCGCGGGCCCGCCGAAGGTGCGGGTGAGGGCGTCTTCGCCGTCGGGGCCCTCGACGACCCGCAGCACCGTCCACAGGTCCTCGACCCGGCGGGCGAGGGGGCCGATGCAGTTGTAGGCGCCCACCTCGCCCTCCACCGGCGGCCAGTGGCCGGTGCCGGGCACGCGGCGGCCGGTGGGCTTGTGCCCGGCGACCCCGCAGAAGGCGGCGGGAATGCGGATCGAGCCCCCGACGTCCGAGCCGAGGCCGAAGGGCGAGCCGCCGGCGGCGACGATGGCCCCCTCGCCGCCGCTGGACCCGCCGGGGGTGCGGCCGATGTCCCAGGGGTTGCGGGTGCGGCCCCAGACGAGGTTGTTCGTCTCCATCCACAGGCCGCCCTCGGGGGCGTTGGTCACGCCGAGCACGACGGCGCCGGCCCGGCGCAGGCGGGCGACGACGGTGGCGTCGCGGTCGGCCCGGACGTTCCAGCGGTAGACGACGCCCCCGGTCTGGGGCATGCCCCGGACGCCGATGAACTCCTTGACCGTGCACGGCACCCCGAGCAGCGGGGCCTCGCGGGCGAGGTCCTCGGGTCGCGAGCGGGCGCGGCGGTCGGCGGCGGCGCGGGCCTCGGCCCGGGCGGCCTCGAAGCGCTCGGCCACCACGGCGTTGATCGCCGGGTTGACCGCGAGCACGCGGCGGATGTGGGCGTCGACGACCTCGACGGGATGCAGCTCTCCGGCGCGGATCAGCTCCGCGAGTCGCGTCGCGCCGAGATCGAGGATGCCTGCCACGGCGCCATGCTACCGCGAGGGGCCGGGGCCCCGGCGGCGCGCGCGGTTAGAGGGCGCGGCCATGGACCTTTTCGCCCGGACCCTCGACGCGCTGGACTGGGGCGCCGTGCTCGCGGCGCTGGCCGGGCACGCGCGCACGGAGCGCGGCCGGCGGGCCTGCGCCGCGACGGCGCTGGCCGAGACCGGCGAGGAGGCCCGGCGCCTGCTGGCCGAGGTGGCCGAGGTCTGGCGCCTCGAAGACGAGGAGGGGGCCACGATTCCCGTGGGCGGGGTGGGGGACGTGGCCGCCCTCGTCGAGCGGGCCGGCCGCGGCGTGCCGCTGGACGGCGGCGAGCTGCGCGACGTCGGCGCGGCGCTCGCGGCCCTCGACCGGCTGCAGCGCTGGCTCGCGGGGCGGGCCGAGGAGGCCCCGCACCTGTGGGCCCGCGCCGAGAGGATCGCCGTGGACGCCGGTCTCCTCGACACGCTGCGCCGGGCCTTCGACGAGACCGGCGCCCTGTCCGGCGAGGCCTGGCCGGAGCTCGCCGACCTGCGCGAGCGCCTCGCGGGGCTGCGGGCCTCGATCCGGCGCACCCTCGACGAGCTGGTGCGCGGCGACGCCCTGGCCCACGCCCTGCGCGACCGCTACGTCACCGAGCGCAACGGGCGCTTCGTCCTGCCGATCAAGGCCGGCGCCCGCCGGGGCATCGGCATCGTCCACGGGGCCTCGCAGACGGGCGAGACGGTGTTCGTCGAGCCGGCCGCCGTCGTCGAGCCCACCAACGAGGCCCGGGAGGTGGAGGCGGCCATCGAGCGCGAGGAACGGCGCATCCTCGCCGAGCTGAGCGCCGAGGTGGGGGCCTTCGCCGACGAGATCCTCACCTCCCTCGCCGCGGCGGAGCGCATCGACCACGCCGTCGCCCGGGCCGGCCTCGGGGCCGCCTGGAAGGGCGTGCTCCCGGCGGTGGGCGACGGGGGCGTGCTGCGCCTGCGGGCGGCCCGCCACCCGGTCCTCGTCCTGCGCGGCGTGGCGGTGGTGCCCAACGACCTCGCCGTCGACGCGCGGCGGCCGGGCCTCGTGCTCACCGGGCCCAACACCGGCGGCAAGACGGTGGCCCTCAAGACGATGGGCCTGGCGGCGCTGCTGGCGCGGGCCGGGGTGCCGGTGCCCGCCGCCGAGGGCAGCCGGGTGGACGCCTTCGCGCCGGTCCTCGCCGACGTGGGCGATCTCCAGGCCGTCGCGGAGGACCGCAGCACCTTTTCCGGGCGCGTCCTCGTGCTCCGCGAGATGCTCGATCGCGCGGCGCCCGGCGCGCTCGTGCTCCTCGACGAGGTGGGCAGCGGCACCGACCCGGCCCAGGGGGCGGCGCTGGCGCGGGCGGCCCTCGAGGCCCTGGTCGACGCCGGCGCCCGGGTGGTCGCCACCAGCCACTTCGCCGAGCTTCGCGGCCTGGCCGCCGCGGATTCGCGCTTCGAGGTCGCCGCGGTGCAGGTGGCCGACGGCCGGCCGACCTACCGGGTGGCGCCGGGCATCGCCGGGCAGTCGCACGCCTTCGCCGTCGCCCGGCGGGTGGGCCTGCCCGCCGCCGTGGTCGCCCGGGCGCGGACCCTCCTCGACGCCGGGGCGCGGCAGCTCGCCGACCTCATGGAGCGCCTCGACGAGGACCGGGCGCGGGTGGCGGCCCGGGAGGCGGCGCTGGCGGCGCGGGAGGCCGAGCTGGCGGAGCGCGAGGCGGCGCTGGCGGCGCGGGAGGCCGAGCTGGCCCGCCGCCGCGCCCGCCTGCGCGAGGAGGTGATCGCCGGCCTCCAGGAACGCCTGCGCGAGCGCGAGCGGCGGGTCAAGGAGCTGGTCGCCGCGCTGCAGGCCGACCCGAACCTGCGCCGCGCCGGCCGCGCCCTGGAGGCGATTCGCTCGGTGCGCGACGAGCTGCGCGAGGCCGAGCGCGAGGACCGCCCGGCCCCGGCGCCGCCGCCGAAGGCGGTGGCCGTGGGCGACGCGGTGCTCGTGCCCTCCCTCGGCCGGAAGGGCACGGTCACGGCGCTGCTCGGCCGCGACCGCGTCGAGGTCGCGGTGGGGGCCATGCGCCTGAAGCTGCGCCGCGCCGAGCTTTCCGCCGCGTCCTCCTCCGGGGGCCGCGCCGCCGCGCGCCGGCCGCCCCCCCGCCCGGCGAAGCCGCGCCCCGCGCCTTCCCGCCTCGACCCGGCGGAGCTGCGCGGCGTCCGCACCCCCGCCAACACCTGCGACCTCCGGGGCCGCCGGGTGGACGAGGCGCTGGCCGAGGCCGAGCGCTTCGTCGACGCCGCCGCCCTGCGCGGCGAGCCGGTGGTCTTCCTGCTCCACGGCCACGGCACCGGCGCCCTCAAGGCGGCCCTGCGCGCCTGGCTGCCGGCGGCGCCCCACGTGCGCGCCTGGCGCCCGGCTCGCGCCGACGAGGGCGGCGACGCCTACACCCTCGTCGGCCTGTGAACCGCCGGCCGGCGCGCTATGCTGCCGCCGAGGAGGCGCCATGAAACCCGCCCTGTTCGCCGCGCTGCTCGCCGGCTGCGCCATCGGCACCCTCAAGGAGGACGACCCGCTCGACACGGCGAGCGGGGGCTGCACCGGCTTCGAGTGCACCGACGGCTTCCTCGTGAGCCTCGTCCGCCCGGAGTGGGAGCAGGGCACCTGGACCCTCGTGGTCGACATCGCCGACGACGCCGGCTCCCGCACGGTGACGTGCAGCTACGCCGTGCCCTTCGGCAACAGCTACGAGGGCGGCTGCGACGCCGACGAGGTGCTGGTCGGCACCTCGGGCAGCGGCGCCGACTCGGCCTTCTACCAGGTGCTCCTCGCGACGACCTCGGCCACCGAGGTCACCCTGAGCTTCAGCCGCGACGGCCTGCCCGTCGACGCCGAGACCTTCGAGCCCGACTACCAGGTCGAGCAGCCCAACGGCCCGGCCTGCGAGCCGACCTGCCTGAGCGCCGAGGCCGTCATGGTCGTCGGCGACGGCTGAGCGCCCCTCCATCCCGAGGCGAAGACCCCCGCCTCGGGGGAGGCGGGGGCCGAAGTCCGCGCGCGGACCGTCGGATCAGACGACGCCCTGGTCCATCATCGCGTTGGCGACCTTCAGGAAGCCGGCGATGTTGGCGCCGTTGACGTAGTTGCCGGGGGTGCCGTAGCGGCTCGCGGCGTCGACGCACTCGGCGTGGATCGTCTTCATGATCGTGTGGAGGCGCTTGTCGACCTCGTCGCGGGTCCAGTTGAAGCGCATGGAGTTCTGCGCCATCTCGAGGCCCGAGACCGCCACGCCGCCGGCGTTGGCCGCCTTGCCCGGGGCGTAGAGGATGCCCTTGTCGATGAACAGCTCGACGCCCTCGGGGGTGGTGGGCATGTTGGCGCCCTCGCAGACGAGGTACACGCCGTTGTCGAGGAGGTGGCGCGCGTCCTTGCCGTTGATCTCGTTCTGGGTGGCGCTCGGGAAGGCCGCGTCGGCGGTGTGGTTCCACAGCGGGTTGTGGTCGAGCGTCGGGTCGGCCGGGGTGTAGATCGCGTGGGGGTACTTCTCGGCGTACTCGCGAATGCGGCCGCGGCGCACGTTCTTGAGCTCCATCACGAAGTCGAGCTTCTCGCGGTCGATGCCCTCCTCGTCGTAGATGTAGCCGCTGGAGTCGGACAGGGTGACCACCTTGGCGCCGAGCTGGAGCAGCTTCTCGGTGGTGTACTGCGCGACGTTGCCGCTGCCGGAGACCAGGCAGGTCTTGCCCTCGAAGGTCTCGCCCCGGGTCGCGAGCATCTCGGCGGCGAAGTAGACCGAGCCGTAGCCGGTGGCCTCGGGACGGATGAGGGAGCCGCCCCAGCCGAGGCCCTTGCCGGTGAGCACGCCGGTGAACTCGTTGGCGAGGCGCTTGTACTGGCCGAAGAGGTAGCCGATCTCGCGGCCGCCCACGCCGATGTCGCCGGCGGGCACGTCGGTGTTGGGGCCGATGTGGCGGAACAGCTCGGTCATGAAGGACTGGCAGAAGCGCATGACCTCCATGTCGCTCTTGCCCTTCGGGTCGAAGTCGCTGCCGCCCTTGCCGCCGCCCATGGGCAGGGTGGTGAGCGAGTTCTTGAAGACCTGCTCGAAGGCGAGGAACTTGAGGATGCCGAGGTAGACCGAGGGGTGGAAGCGCAGGCCGCCCTTGTAGGGGCCGATCGCGCTGTTCATCTCGATGCGGAAGCCGCGGTTGACCTGGATCTCGCCCTGGTCGTCGATCCAGGGGACGCGGAACATGACGACGCGCTCCGGCTCGACCATGCGCTCGACGATCTTCGCCTTCCGGTACTCGGGGTGCCGCTCGAGCACGAGTTCGAGGGACTCGACGACCTCCTGAACCGCCTGGTGGAACTCCGGCTCGCCCGGGCTGCGCCTCTGCACCAGTTCCATGATCTCGTCGACGTAGCTACCCATGTTCCGCTCCTTCGGAAGACCGCCCGCCGGGGGTGGGGACGGTGGTTCCCGATATTCAGCCGCGCGCTCCCCTTCCAGGAAAATCGACCCGGGTTCGAGAACGCGGGCTGACCTCCATCAACCCGGGTCGCCTACCCCCGCCCGATCGCCTTGCGGAGGTCGCGCAGCGCCGTGCGGATGCCCTCCTCGACCACCGGGTGGTAGAAGGGCATCGCGAGGGCCTCGTCGACGGTGAGGCCCTGCTGGACCGCCCAGGCGAGCAGGTGGGCGGTGTGCTCCACCCGGGGGCCGAGCATCTCCGCGCCGAGGAGCCGGCCGTCGCGGCGGTGGCCGTAGATGCGGACGATGCCGCGGTTCTGGTTCATCACCCGGCTGCGCCCCTGCCGGCGGTAGTCCACCTCGCCCGCCGCCCAGGCCCCGTCGGGAAGCGCGTCGTGGGGGACGCCGAGGGTGGCGATCTGCGGATCGCTGAACACGATGCCGAGGGGGGTGCGGCGCCGGCCGCGGTGCGCCTCGGGCCAGCGGGCGGCGTGGGTGCCGGCGATGCGGCCCTCGTCCGCGGCCTCGTGGAGCAGCGGTCGCTGGCCGGTCACGTCGCCGGCGAGGAAGACGGGGAGGTCGCCCACCTGCATCGTGTCCGGGTCGTGGACCGGGACCCCGCCGGGCCCGAGGCGGGACGGGTCGTCGAGGGCCACCCCCAGCCGCTCGAGGCCGAGCCCGGCGAGGTGGGGGCGGCGGCCCGCGGCGAGGAGCACCCTCGACCAGGTACCCTCGTGGACGGTGCCGTCGGGATCGGCGAATCGGAGGAACACGCCGTCCTCGCGGGCCTCGACGCGCTCCAGGCGGTGGTCGTCGTGCAGGTCGAGCTCCTCGGCGAACACGGCCCGCGCGACCTCGCGCACGCGGGGGTCCCGGAGCGGCCCCATCAGGCCGTCCAGCCCCACCAGGGTCACCCGGCTGCCCAGGCGGTGGAGGGCCTGGCCGAGCTCGAGGGCGATGACGCCGGTGCCCACGACGAGCACGCTGTCGGGAAGGTCCGGCTGCTCGAAGATCGTCTCGTTGGTGAGCACGCGCTCCGACGGAAGCTCCCGGTAGGGCGGCGGGGTGAAGGTCCGGGACCCGGTGGCGACGACCAGGCCGCGGTCGTGGCGCACGCGGTGGGTGGGCCGGCCCGCCTCGTCGCGGACGAGGACCTCGCCCCGCGCGACGACCTCGCCGCGCCCCCGGATCAGCTTGCCCTCCGCCTCCAGGCGCGCGCAGTCGTCGAGGACGAAGCCGGTGAAGCGGTCCCGTTCCCGCCGCACCCGCGCCAGCACCGCGGGGCCGTCCACGCGCACCTCGCAGTGGACGCCGAAGACGTCCGCGTGGCGGGCGTGCCAGGCCGCCTCGGCGGCGGCGATGAGGAGCTTGCTCGGCATGCAGCCCACGCGGGCGCAGGTGGTGCCCCAGGGGCCGGGGTCGACGAGGATGGCCTCGGCGCCGGCGCGTTCGGCGGCCCGCCGCGCGTTGAGGCCCGCGGTGCCCGCGCCGAGGATGAGGACGTTCGTGGAAAGCTCGATCATGGGGGCTCCTCCGAGAGGGGTGTGCGCGGGAGATGCCGGAGGGGCGCCGGGGTGACGCGCGTCGCCGGCCGGGCCCCGCGGCCCGCCGAGGCCTCGCCGGGCGCGGGCGCGGGAGGTATGGATTCCCGGGAGGGCGGCGATGGCTGGGAACGGCTGGCGATTCCTCGCGCACACCGCCGACGTGGGCATCGAGGCCCGGGGCCCGGACCTGCGCGCGGCCCTCGACCGCCTCGTCGCCGGTCTCGCCGCGCTCCTGGCGGGGGCGCCCGTCGAGGGCGCCGAGGAGCGGCCCGTCCTCGTCGACGCCCGCGACCGCGAGGAGCTGGTCGTCGGCCTGGTCGACGAGTGCGTCTACCGGCTGGAGGTGGACGGCTGGTTGGCCACCGGGGTCGCCGGCCTGGGGGCCCCCGGCCCCGGTGGCTGGCCGGTGCGCCTGCGCGGGCGGCCCCTTCCGCCCGACGCCGAGGGGACGCCGGTGAAGGCGGCGACCTGGGGCGGCCTGTCGGTGCGGGAGGAGGCCGGCGGCGTCGTGATCGCCGTCTACGTCGACACCTGATCCCCCGGCGGGGCGCCGTGCGAACATCGTGGCGGAGGAGCCGGCATGACGAAGCTCGATCGCATCGACCCCTGGCGCGTCGCCCTGCGGCTGCCCGGCGGCGGGGAGGCGCGGGTCTACGCCGACGACACGCTGCTCGCGGCGATGCGCCGCGACCGCTGCCTCGACCAGCTCGCCCGCGTGGCCGCGCTTCCCGGCCTGGTCGGCCCGGCGATGGCCATGCCCGACGCCCACCAGGGCTACGGCTTTCCCATCGGCGGCGTGGCCGCCTTCGACCCCGAGGACGGCGGCGTGGTCTCGCCGGGCGGGGTGGGTTTCGACATCAACTGCGGGGTGCGGCTGCTGGCCACCGACGTCGAGGCCGGGCCCCTGGGGGCTCGCGGCGACGGCGGGCCCCTGGCGGACCTGGCCGAGGCCGTGCTCCGGCGGGTGCCGGTGGGCCACGGCAAGCGGCGCACCGGCGTCGGGCGCGCGGACCTCGCCGGCGTGCTGCGGGACGGGGCGGCCTGGGCGGTGGGGCGCGGCCTCGGGGAGGAGGCCGACCTCGCCCGCGTCGAGTCCGGGGGGCGGCTGGCCGGGGCCGACCTCGACGCCGTGAGCGCCCGGGCCCGCGAGCGCGGCGCCGGGCAGGTCGGCACGCTGGGCGGCGGCAACCACTTCATCGAGGTGCAGCGCGTGGAGCGCGTCCTGGACGAGGAGGCCGCCCGGCGCCTCGGCCTCGCCGTCGACCAGGTGGTCGTGCTCCTCCACACGGGCAGCCGGGGCTTCGGCCACCAGGTGTGCACCGACCACGTCCGCGAGCTGGGGCGGGCCGCCGGCCGCCTGGGGCTGCGCCTCCCCGACCGGCAGCTCGCCGCCGCGCCCCTCGGCTCGCCGGAGGCCCGGGCCTACCTCGGGGCCATGGCCGCCGCCGCCAACTTCGCCTGGGCGAACCGGCAGGTGATCACCCACCGGGTCCGCGAGGCCCTCGCCGAGGTCCTCGGCGCCCGGGCGCGGGTGGTCTGGGACGTGGCGCACAACCTCGCCAAGATGGAGACGCACCGCGTCGACGGGCGGGTTCGGCGCCTGTGCGTCCACCGCAAGGGCGCCACCCGGGCCTTCGGCCCCGGCCACCCCGAGCTGCCCCCCGAGCTGCGCGACCTCGGCCAGCCGGTGCTGATCCCGGGCTCGATGGGCACCGCCTCCTACGTCGCGCTCGGCACCGAGACGGCCATGGCCGAGACCTGGGGCAGCGTCTGCCACGGCGCCGGCCGGGTGCGGAGCCGCACCGCCGCCCGCAAGGAGCTGAGCCCCGACGGCGTGCTGCGCCGGCTCGCCCGGGCCGGCGTGGTGGTGCGGGGCGGCAGCCGCCGGGGCCTCGTCGAGGAGGCGCCCGAGGCCTACAAGGACGTGGATCGCGTGGTCGCCGTGGTCGCCGGCGCGGGCCTCGCCCGCCTCGTCGCCCGCCTGGTGCCGCTGGCGGTGGTCAAGGGCTGATCCCCTCCGGGGCGGCTCCATCGACCCACACGGCGCAGAACATCACCCACTGCCCGAGGAACTCGCCCACCACCGGCGAGGTGCAGCCCCCGTCGAAGGGGTCGGCGCCCCCCTCGAAGAAGCCCGTCGGCTCGTTCCAGTTGCCGTGAATCCCGGTGTCGCCTTCGCCCGCGTCGAGGCTCCGCACCTGGGGTTCCCCGAAGCCGCCGCCGGCCTGGGCCACCACCTGCAGGGCCCCGTCGCGCTGGAAGCAGAACGGCACCTGGGCGTTCGTCCAGGACCAGTCCGGGTCCTCGTCCAGCGACCAGTCGGTGCCGGCGGCGTGGTCCACCGTGCGCTCGCGGGTGGCGAAGAAGTGGATCGCGCCGTCGCGAACGCAGACCGAGGGGTCGATCAGCCCCTCCCGCGCGTAGATCACGTCGGGTTGCTCGACGAAGGCCCCGCCCTCGCGCACCGCCACGCGGATGTCGTGATCCCCGGGGATCTCGTCGGGCGGCAGGTCGCCGTACTCCTCCGGGGTGGCGTAGTAGACCGCGCGCACCCGCCCGTCGGGCCCCTCCACCAGGGCCGGGTCGGTGAGCATGGCCTCGTCGAGGTCCTCGACCGGCCAGGCGCTGCTGCCCCAGGTTTCCAGGTCGAGGGTGTGCAGGGCGAACAGGGTGCCGAAGGGCGCCTCGACGCCGGAGTCCGGGTCGGAGAGGGTCGAGCCCCCGAGGATGAGCACCCGGCCCTCCCAGACCAGCAGGTCGAGGCTGGACCAGTTGTGGGCGAGCCACCGCGCCTCGCCCCAGGTGTGGCCGTCGCTGGAGGTGGACCAGCGCACCTCCCAGTGGGGGGTGGTGGGGGCGAGGT
>WGAH01000684.1 GCA_015489145.1 Deltaproteobacteria bacterium | reverse complement strand
GGCTCACTCGATGTACCCCAGGGCCTTGAGGGCGTCGCGAGTCCCCGCGTCCATCTCGGGGGAGGCCGCCTCGCCGGCGCCGCGGAGCAGGCGGTCGAACTCGGCGCCGAGGGACGGCGGGCAGGCGCCGAGGTCCCGCGTCTCGGCCGGGTCGGCGGCGAGGTCGTAGCACTCCTCGGCGGGCACGCCCCGTTCCTCGGCCAGGGCGTGGCGGATCAGCTTGTGATCGTCGTGGCGCAGCGCGTGGTCCACCGGCGGGTGGGCGACGAAGCGCCCGGCCACCGTCGTCGACACCACCGGCTCGTCGGCGCAGGTGCCGGCGCGCAGGTCGGCCGCTCGGTCGAGGCCGGTGCGCGCCTGCCCGTCGTCCACCCCGAGGAGCCCGAGGATGGTGGGCGCCACGTCGAGGTTGCTCACCTGGCAGCCCAGCCGCGCGCCGGCTGCGACCCGCCCGGGCCAGCGCACGGCGAGGGGAACGCGGAGGGAGGCGTCGTAGAGGTGGTCGCCGTGGTCGAACAGGTAGCCGTGCTCGGTGAGGCTCTCGCCGTGGTCGGCGGTCACGACCACCAGCATGTCGTCGAGGAGCCCCCGCGCCTCGAGCGCGGCGACCAGCCGGCCGAGCTGCGCGTCGGCGTAGGCGATCTCGGCCTCGTAGGCGCGGGTGAGCCACTCCGTCGAGGTGATCGCCCGGTCGCGGGGCGGCCAGTAGGCGGGCAGGTCGAGGGGCTCGCCGTCGGTGGGCGGGTCGAAGGGGTGGCCCGGGGCCTCGTAGGGGGCGTGGGCGTCGAACAGGTGCAGCCACAGGAAGAAGGGCTGGTCCGGCGCGGCGCGCTCCTGCCGGTCGAGCCAGGCCAGCGCGCGGTCCACCGTGCGGTCGCCCCGGCGCTCGCGCAGGGCGTGGGCGCGCTGGGCCACCTGGTCCCAGGCCTTGACCAGGCTGAGGCGGTGCAGGCCGGGGACGGTGCCGAAGTCGTCGTCGTAGACGTCGAAGTGCTCGGCCCAGCCGTAGCGGCCGTGCAGGGGGAAGCCGCTGACGAAGCCGGCGGTGAGCCAGCCGCGCCGCCGCAGGACCTCCGAGACCATGAGCGGCCGGTCGCCGATGCGGGTGCCGTTGGAGACCACGCCGGATCGGTGGGGGGGCTCGCCGGTGAGCAGCGCCAGGTGGCTGGCCTCGGTGAGGGGGGCGGTGGCGATGGCCTGCTCGAAGAGCACCCCCTCCCGGGCGATGCGGTCGAAGACCGGGGTGTGGGCGCGGCCCCCGTAGGCGCCGAGGCGGTCGGCGCGGGTGGTGTCGAGGGTGACGAGGAGCACCGAGGGCCGCCCCGTCGCCGGCTCGGCCGCCGGGTGCAGGGGCGGACGGGCGCGGGCGAAGGCGAGGATCGCCCCGGCGACCCCGACCGCCAGGGCCAGCCGCGTGAGCGCCCGGACGCGCCGGGCGAGGAAGCGGTCCAGGGCCAGCCCCACCGCGAGGCTGCCGAGCGCGATGCCGAGCAGCCCCCCCCAGACGACGGGATCGCCGAAGAACTCGTTGAGGTGCCGGTCGAACCGCCACCAGAGCGCGGCGGGAACGACGATCACCGCCGCCAGGACCAGCCCGTGGACGCGCTTTCCGACGAGGCGCGCCGCCAGGGCCGCCGCCGCCGTCCACGCCAGCGAGAGCCCCACCCCCCAGGCGAGCCAGGCCGCCACCGCCTGCGGCCCCAGGCCCAGGCGCGGCGCGGCCCGCAGGCCGACCTCGAGGGCCCCGGCGCCGAAACCGAGGGCGAGGGCGAAGACGAGGATCCCGGATGCGCGTTTCACGACACCTCCGGGACCCGCCTATCCCCCCGCGGGGCCCGGAGCCCGAGGCGGCCGGCCCGTTCCTCCGGGCCCCCGAGCCGCCGGGCGCCCGAAGGCCGCGACACTTCTCCCCCTCTTCTCGAGATCACCCCGACTTCTGTCGCCTCACGCGACACTTCTCCCCCTCTTCTCGAGATCACCCCGACTTCTGTCGCACCGCTCCACCACCTCGCGGGTTCTCGCGCCTCGGGACGCGCGGCCCCGGGCCGTTAGCCTGGAAGCGATGCGCGTCCTCCTCGCCCGCGCCCCCCGCCGCCACCCGGGCCAGGCCGGCCTGGCCGTGCCGCCCCTGGGCCTCGCCTACGTCGCCGCCGCCCTGCGGGAGGCCGGCCACGCCGTCCGCATCGCCGACGCCTGGGCGCTGGGCTGGTCCTGGGCCCGGTTCGAGGCCGAGGTCGCCCGCGCCCGCCCGGACCTGCTCGGCC
>WGAH01000683.1 GCA_015489145.1 Deltaproteobacteria bacterium | reverse complement strand
GTGCTCGCCGGGGTGGTGGCCGCGCTGGCCGTCGCCGTCGACCCCTGGACCCCCATCCTCCTGGAGGGGGGCACCTGGCACGTCACGACCCCGGACGAGCTGGCGGAGGCCGCCCTGGAGCACGTGCTCCAGCAGACCGGCGAGCGGGCGGAGGGCGGCGGGGCGCCGTGGCCTCGCCTGGCCGCGGTGGCGCCGCGACCCCTGGTGGTGCTGCCGCGCCTCGACCGCCTGGTGGCCGAGCAATTCGCCCCGGCGGCGCGGCGGGATCTCGGCCGCCGCCTCGCTGATCCCGGCCCGGTGCGCGTCCTCGCGAGCAGCCGCGTGGAGGCGCCGGTCCCGGCGGCCTTCGCGGTGGTGCGCGTCCCGGAACTGGGCCCCGAGGCGGTCCGGGCGGCGTGGCGCGGGTGGGTGGGCCGCGAGCCCCGCCCCCTGGAACAGGCCCTCGTCGCCGTGCTGGCGGGGGGACGGCCGCGCCCGGTGCGGGTGCTCGCCGAGCGGGCGGCGGAAGCCGGATCGCTCGGGGCGGGCGAGGCCCTGAGCGCGCTGCTCGGCGCCCTGCGCGGGCGCTTGCGGGCGCGCATGCGGTCCCTGCCCGGCCTGGAGCGCAAGGTCCTCGCCACCCTCGCCGAGATCTGGGCCCCGGCCTCGGCCGCCGAGGTGGCGGCGGCGGCGGCGATGGCCCCGAACAAGGCGAGCGCCCTCCTGCATCGCCTGCGGGGGCGGGGCCTGGTGCGGGTGGCGGATCGCGTCGGTCGCACCCGCTTCTTCGAGCTCGCGGACCGGGCGCTGGGATCGCTTCTCCTCGCCGAGCGCCACGGGGCGGGACAGGCCCGCCTGCGCGCCCTCTTCCGGTTCATGGAGGCCTGGTACGAGGAACTGCACCCCGAGGCGCCGGATGCCGCCTTTCGCCGGGTGCGGCGCCTCCTCGCCCTGCCGCGCGACGAGGCGGCCGACGACGAGCAGCTCGGCTGGCTGCCCCCCGCCCTTCGCGCGGAGCTGGCGGCGGTCCGACGGGCGCGTGCCCACGGCGACCGCGAAGCGGCCGAGGCCCGCCTGGAGGCCGTTCTCGCCGGGCACCCGGATCAGCCCCTCGCGCTGCGCTGGCTCGCGGAGCTGCTCATCGAGGAGCACCGCCTCCGCGAGGCCGACGAGCGGCTTCGCGCCGGGGTGGCGGCCACGCCCTGGGACCCGGGCCTGCACTACCTTCGCGGCCTGGCCCGCTTCGCCCTCGGGGCGCCCGTCGAGGCCGCCGAGGCCCTCACCGGCGCCGCCGCCCTCGACCCGGACGACGCCCGCCCGGTCCTCGCCCTCCTCCTCCTCGACCCGGACCACGGTGGAGCCGCCGGTGCCGAGCGGTCCTGGGAGGCCGTGCGCCGGGCCTGGGATCCCTCCCTTCCCCTGGACCTGCGGATCGAGCTGCTCGTCGCCTGCGCGCGCGGGCCGGCGCGGGATGCGGTGGGACACTGGCTGGCGGAGGGCGGGGACCCCGAGATGGAGCCGGTTCGCGTCGCCCTCCTCGGCGGGCGCGCGCCGTGGGAGCTGCGGCGGGTGGCCGAGGATGTCGCGGCGGCCCTCGAGCGCGCCTGAACGCGGTCAGCGCCGGGGCTCGGCGTCCGTCGAGGACGCGGCGGAACCCGGCGTTCCGGCGGAGGTGGCGCCGGCGACCTCGGCGGCGAGGGCCTCGATGGCGGGAACGGCTCCGCGGGGCCGGCGCCGGGCGGCGCGAATCGCCTCGCCGAAGCGGTACTCCAGCCGCGTGACGGCGAGGGGATCGCCGTCGCGCAGGCCGGCTTCGAGGGGTTCGAAACCCTCGCGGTAGGCCCGCAGCAGGGCGGCGGCCGCCGCCTCGCCGTCGCCCTGGCGGGCCGCGTCCTCGGCCCGCGCCATCTCGGCTTCGAGGACGGTTCGCGCGACGACCGGGACCGGGGCCGCGCCGCCGGCGGGCGCCGGTTCTCCGGCGGTGGACGCGCATCCCGCCGCGACGGCGAGGGCTGCGGAGAAACCCCTTCGCATGGAGGCGAGCCTACCACGGGCCCGGTGCCCGACCCGCACCCGCCCCCCTTCCCGCCGGCGGGAAAGTGCCTACACTG
>WGAH01000682.1 GCA_015489145.1 Deltaproteobacteria bacterium | reverse complement strand
TGCCGAGCATGATCGAGGGCTAACCCGCCGGCGGGGGGTCAGGGTCCAGCGGGGCGAAGGGGTCGGAGCCGGGCTCCAGCCCGGCGAGGTCGGCCGTGCCCGCCACGTCCGCCAGGCGCAGCGGCACCCCGAGGCCCCGGTGCAGGGTGCTCACCCAGGCGCCGGTCTCCAGGCGCACCCAGTCCTCCCACGTCACCCGCAGGCCGCCCACCGGCAGGATGCTCACCCACATGCGCCAGGCCGCCGGCCGGGCCGGGCCCTCCCCCGCGGGATCGCCGGGGATCCAGAGGTAGCTGTCGCCGGGGGTGTTGCCGCCGGAGGTGTAGGTCACGAGGAGGCCGGCGCGGGGGCCGAGGCCGCCGCCGGCCTGCCGGGCGTCGAGGCGCACGAGGCGCCGCTCGGTGCCCGGGTCGTGGATCTTCGCCACCGGGTTCAGCCAGAAGCTGTCGTTGACCCAGGCGTCCCAGGCCCGCTGCAGCCAGCGATCGCGCTTGCGCCCCGTCACCTCCGCGTCGCCGCGAAAGACGCGCCCCCGCCGGGTGTGCAGGTCGAGGAGCACGGTGGTGTCGCCCACCCGCAGGCGCTCGAGGTTCCGGGCGCGGTCCCAGAGGTGCCGGCGCCCGCCGGGGAAGGTCCAGCGCACGGCGCCGGTGCGGGCCCAGGCCGCGACGTTGACGGATTCCTCGAGGGATCGGGCGAGGGCCTCGGCGCCGTCCTCGACGCCGGCGGGCGGTTCGCCGGGCAGCCCCACCATGCCGCCGGCGCAGCCGCCGCTTCCGAGGAGGGCCAGCGCGAGGATCGCGGCGCGCGGGGCGGCCCTCATCGGGCGGCGTCGAGGGCGGCGAGCACCCGCTCCGGGGTGAAGGGAATGCGCCGCAGCCGCACCCCCACCGCGTCGAAGATCGCGTTGGCGATGGCCGGGATGACCGGGTGCAGGGGGCCCTCGCCGGCCTCCTTGGCGCCGAAGGGGCCCACCGGGTCCACCGACTCGACGATGTGGGCGAGGATCTCGGGGGTGTCGAGGCTGGTGGGGATGCGGTAGTCGAGGAGGTCGGGGCCCCGGTGCAGGCCGCGCTCGTCGAAGACCTGCGCCTCGAGCATCGCCTCGGCGAAGCCCATGTAGGCCGAGCCCTCGATCTGCCCCTCGACCACCACCGGGTTGATCGCCCGGCCGCAGTCGTGGGCCACCCAGACGCGCTCGACGTCGACGAAGCCGGTCTCCTCGTCCACGCTCACCTCGACGACGTGGGCGGTGGTCGAGTAGGCCGGCGAGGCGCCGATGCTGCCGCCGCGGTAGCGCCCGCCGAGCTTGCGCGTGCGGTAGCCGCCGGCGGCGCTCAGGGTGCCCGAGCGCGCCTCGGCCAGCCGGAGGATGGCGTCGGTGGGCAGGCTCCGGGCCGGGTCCTCGGCGTCGTGCCACGCCCCGTAGCCGACGACCACGCGCTCGGGCGGCACGCCCCAGTGCTCGGCCAGCGCCGCCCGCATCGCCTCGCGCAGCTTCGCGCCGGCCTCCATCGCCGCCAGCCCGCCCATCATCGTGATGCGCGAGGAGTAGGCGCCGAGGTCGACGGGGGTGAGCTCGGTGTCGGCGCTGGTGACGCGGATGTGCTCGACGGGCACGCCGGTCTGCTCCGAGATCACCGTGGCGAACATCGCGTCGCTGCCCTGGCCGATGTCGCTGGCCCCGGTGAGCACCGTGAGCCGCCCGCTGCGGTCGGCGAGGACCTGCACCGCCGACTGGGGCATGTCGTTGGGGTAGATCGGGTAGGCGGTGCCCGAGATGTACATCGAGGCGGCCACGCCGAGCCCCCGCCCCCGGGGCAGCTTCCCGCGGCGCTCGCGCCAGCCGCTCGCCTTCTCGACGGCGTCGAGGCAGGCGAGCAGGCCGTTGGAGGGCACGTACAGGTCGTTGACGGTGCGCGATCCGCCCGGGATCGCGTTGCGGCGCCGCAGCTCGATGGGGTCGATGCCCAGGGCGGTCGCGAGCTCGTCCAGCGCGCACTCCCAGGCGAAGCGCGGCTGCACCGAGCCGTGGCCGCGCTTGGGCCCGCACGCGGGCTTGTTGGTGTAGAAGCGCCGCGCCCGGAAGCGGTAGCTGTTCATCGCCGTGGGCCCCGTGAGGAGCTGCCCGGCGTAGTAGGTCGTGACCATGCCGAAGGAGTGGTAGGCCCCGCCGTCGAGGCGGATGTCGCTGTCGACGCCGAGGATGCGCCCGTCGGCGTCGGCGCTGGCCCGCAGGCGGATCTCCATCGGGTGCCGGCCGCGGTGGGCGTAGAAGACCTCTTCCCGGGTGTAGAGGATCTTGACGGGACGGCCGGCGCGGCGGGCGAGCTCGGCCGCGCAGAACTCGAGGTCGAAGGGCTCGCTCTTGCCGCCGAAGGCGCCGCCGAGGGTCGGCTGCACCACGCGCACCGCCGCCGGGTCGAGGTCGAGGACCCGGGCCAGCTCCCGGTGGAGGTAGTGGGGGACCTGGGTCGCGGACCACAGGGTGAGGCGGCCGTCGGCGTCCCAGTCGGCCACGGCGCAGTGGGGCTCGATGGCGGCGTGGTTGGAGCCCTCGTAGAACCAGGTGCCCTCGACCCGGGCGGCGCCCCGGGCGAGGTCGGCGTCGACCTCGCCGAAGCGCAGGTCCACCTCCTTGCAGAGGTTCGAGTCGCGGGGGCGGTCCTTCCAGTCGCGCTCGTGGACGAGGGGGGCGTCCGGGGCCTCGGCGGCGTCGAGGTCGAGGACCGGCGGCAGCGCTTCCAGCTCGACGACGATGGCGGCGAGCGCCCGGCGGGCGGTCTCCTCGTCGCGTGCGGCGACGGCGGCGATGCCCTCGCCGACGTAGCGCACCTTGTCGACGGCCAGCGCCGTCTCGTCGCGGGTCCAGGGGATGATGCAGTAGGGGGTGGGCAGGTCGCGGCCGGTGATCGCGGCGTAGACCCCCTCCATCGCCAGGGCCGGGCCGACGTCCACCCGCCGGATGCGGGCGTGGGCCGCGGTGGACCGCAGGATCCTGCCGACGGCCATGCGGGGCAGCCGGATGTCGTCGGCGTAGACCGCCGCGCCGGTGGCCTTGGCGATGGCGTCGGGCTTGCGGGCGCGGGCGCCGACGGCGATGAAGCCCGGGGCGGGGTCGCCGACGCGGGCCGGCGGCGGGCGGCCGGCCTCGCCCCCCTCGCCGAGGCGCGGCTCGGCGGCGGCGCGGCGCACGGCCTCGACGATCTTGGTGTAGCCGGTGCAGCGGCAGAGGTTGCCGCTGATCGCCTCGCGGACCCGCGCCTCGTCGGGTTGGGGGTCCTCCGCGAGCAGGGCGGCGGCGCTCAGGATGACGCCCGGCTGGCAGAAACCGCACTGGAGGGCCCCGGCCTCGTCGAAGGCGCGGGGCAGGGTCATCGGGTGCAGGCCCGGCGGCCCCCCGGCCCCGGCGGCGAGGCCCTCGATGGTGAGCACGGCGCGGGCGGGGCGCCCGGGGCGCTCGGCCACGGTGGCGGCCAGGGTGCAGCAGGCCAGGACCGGCCGGCCGTCGAGGAGCACGGTGCAGGCGCCGCAGTCGCCCTTGTCGCAGCCCTGCTTGGTGCCGGTGAGGCCCAGCCCCTCCCGCAGCACCTCGAGAAGGGTGGCGGCGGGCGAGGCGAGGACCTCGACGGTCTCGCCGTTGACGTGCAGGCGCAGGGGAAGCCGCTTCATCGATCGTCCTCGGGGGGGCCCCACCAGCCTATCCCCCGGCGCGGCGGTTGCCCCCGCCGGTGAACCCCGGGGCGGCGGGGCGGTCGCGCCGGGCGGCGTCGTCGATGACGTCGGCCCAGATCGCCGGGTCCTCGAAGACCCGCACCGCCGGGGCCCACAGCTTGCCGGCCTCGGCCTCGGCCCGGATGATGCGCAGGGCCTGCTGCGGCAGCATCCCGTGCTTGTAGGGGCGGTCGCCGGCGGTGAGGGCGTCGAAGACGTCGCACACCGCCATGATGCGGGCGCCGACGGGGATGGCCTCGCCGCGCAGCCCGAGGGGGTAGCCGCTGCCGTCGAGCTTTTCGTGGTGGGCCGCGGCGATCTCGGGCACGCGCGCCAGGTCGCGGGTCCAGGGGATCGCCTGGAGGAAGCGCCGGGTGTGCTCGACGTGGGAGCGGATCTCGGCGCGCTCGGCCGGGTCGAGGGAGCCGGCGGGGATCCGCAGGCGCCGCTTCTCGCGGTCGTCGAGGATCGGCTCGTCGAGGTCGTCGAGGTTCCAGGCGCGGGCGATGGCGTCGAGGCGCGCCTCGTCGTCCGGGCGCGGCTCGTGGTCGGGGCGGTTCAGCTCCCGGAGGAAGGCGAGGTCGTCCTGGAGCCGCGCGAGGCGTCGGGAGGTCTCCGGCGCCGCGGCGCGGTTCTCCATCGCCTCGAGGAGCACCTGCATGGCGGCGACGCGGAAGCGCGCCTCGATGCGCTCCATCTCCCAGGCGTAGAGCTTCTCGGCCTTGAGCAGCACCTGCTCGCGGACGCCGACCTTGCCGAAGTCGTGGAGCATGGCGGCGTAGTGGAGCTCGACGAGGGCGGCCTCGTCGAAGTGGATCTCGGCCAGCGGCCCGGTCTCGACGGCGTCGATGGCGCGGGCGAGGCGGACGGTGAGGGTGGCGACCCGGTGGGAGTGGCCGCCGGTGGAGGGGTCCCGGGCCTCGATGGCGCGCACGGCGGCCTCGACGAAGCCCTCGAAGAGCCGGCGGATCTCGTCGTAGAGGCGGTAGTTCTCGAGGGCGACCGCCGCCTGGGAGGCGATGCTGCGGGCGAGCTCCTCGTCGTCCTGGTCGAAGGGGAGCACGTCGCCGGGGCCGGCGATCGGGCGGCCGGGGTGGCGCTTGCGGTTGACGAGGGCGAGCACCCCGAGGACCCGGTCGTCGCGCCCGAGCATGGGCACGTACAGCGCCGAGCGCGTGCGGTAGCCGGTGCGCCGGTCGAAGCGGAAGCGCGGCCGGTAGGGGGCGTCCTCGGGGATCGCGTAGGCGTCGGGGATGTTGAAGGGGGCCCGGTTGCAGGCGACGAAGCCCGGCAGGGTGGACCAGTCCAGCGGCAGGGTGTCGCGGGCGGCCCGGTAGGGCACCGTCTCGCCGCGGGTGGCGGCGAGGTGGAGGTGGTCGCCTTCGAGGAGGTAGATGCTGCCGGCGTCGGCGCGCAGGGCCTCGGCGGCGCTGGCGAGCACCGTGTCGAGGAGGCGGGCCCGGGAGGTCGGCGCGGAGAGCGCGTAGCCGAGCTCGTTGAGGATCGCGACGGTGCGCTGCTCGTGGCGGATGCGGGCCAGCAGGCGCTCGCGCTCGACGAGGTTGCGGAGCACCCGCGGCAGGCGGGCGCGCACCCGGTCGGGGGGCACCACGTCGTAGCAGTCGAGGTCCTCGCCGCGGCCGATCGCGATGACCCGGCGACCGAGGCGCACGCGCTCGGGGTGCTCGGTGAGGTCGAGGACGACGATGGGGGCCGGGGCGTCCTCGTCGGCGTGGTCGGGTTCCGGGGCGTCGCGGACGAAGTGGGCCCCGGCCTGCCGGGCGGCCCGCCGCACCTCGTCGAGGAAGCGGCTCGTGGGGGGCCGCAAGGTGACCTCGACGGTGCGCTGCGGGCGGTCGGCCAAGCGGGCCTCCAGGGTGGGCGTTCCGGTCAGAGCTGGGGCAGCACCGGCGTGATCACGAGCTCGGGCACGGTGGCCT
>WGAH01000681.1 GCA_015489145.1 Deltaproteobacteria bacterium | reverse complement strand
AGCCGGCAGCGCGCGCAGCGCAGGCCCCGGGCCAGCGCCCAGGTGAGGCCGACGAGGACCGCGAAGCCGGCGGCGAAGACCAGCGGGTTGCCGTGCAGCGGCGGGGCCTCGGTGTGGGGCGGCGGGCGGGTGAACCAGCGCTCCCCGGCGTAGAGGGTGACCGTGGCCGCCAGCCCCCAGCAGAAGCCCCACCACTTCGGGGCGGCGGCGCGTCGGGCCAGCGGCAGGGTGGCCGTCGCGGCCAGCACGGCGAAGACCGTGAGCAGGGCGGCGTCGAGGACGACGAGGCCCGTGCGGGCGAGGGGCCCCGGGGCCAGGGCGGTGGAGGCGAGGACGCGGCTGGCGTCGGTCACCCCGGCGAGCGCGCCGCCGAGGGCGGCCCCGGCGAGGACGGCGCCGACGGGCGGACGGGCATCGGAGGACGCTTCGGCGGATGCGGGCATGGTTCACCCCGGTCGGCCCCTCCTAGCCGATCCCGGACCGGCGCGAGAAGCCGGCTCCCGGACCGCCGGGCGGCACGGTGGCGAAGCGGTCCGGGAGCGCCCGCCTCCGGCCGGCGTTCTCGCCGCCGACCCCAGCCGCCTCCCGCCGGCCGTGTCGGTGAGCGCGAGACGTGGTAGACTTTGGAGCTGGCACCATCCGCCCGGCGGTGTCGGTCTGCCGGGTCGGCTCGGAGCGCGCGGCGGCGACATGCCTCTCCCCGCGACGCTCCCTCCACGCGAGGTCCCCATGTCTGCATCGTCGCGGCCCGCCCAGGGCTTCCGCCCCGTCGCCCGTCTCCTGCTGGCCGGCGGCCTCGTCGGCCTCGCCCTGGCCGGCGCCCGCCCGGCCCTCGCCAAGGAGGCCGCCGTCTCGCCCCTGGTCCACAAGAAGGACGTGGACCCGATGGTCGTGCTCAACCTCACCTCGCTGATCTCGTCCGAGGCCGACTTCCTCAGCGCCTTCGACGGCGTGGACCAGATCGAGCAGATGCCGGAGGGCATGAACGGCGCCTGCCTGTCGAGCCCCTCGTGCCTCGGCAAGGTCGCCAAGGCCGCGGGGGCGGACGCGCTCATCGCCGGCGCCGTCTCCCAGGCCGGCAGCAAGTACGACTTCTACCTCGTCTACTACGACGGCGGCCGCATCGTCCGCACCCGCGAGTTCTCGTTGCCCACGGTCCCCTCGGTCATCGCCGACTCGATGGGCGGCTACGTCAAGGAGCTCGTCACCGGCCAGAGCCTCGCCCGCGAGGCCCAGGAGGACTCCAAGATCGAGGCCGTCGCCGACGCCGACATCTTCGCCGACGAGGGCGACGACGACTTCGACATCGACTTCAGCGACGACGACACCGTCTCCCGGCGCATCCCCACCCCCGGCGCCTCCGGCGGCGGCGAGGACCTCGGCGACGACCTGTTCGACGAGGACCCGGAAGCCGACCGCCGCGCCGCCGAGGAGGAGGCCCGCCGCGCCGCCGAGGAAGAGGCCCGGCGCAAGGCCGAGGAGGAGGCCCGACGCCGCGCCGAGGAGGAGGCCGCCGCCCAGGAGGACGACATCGACGTGGACGACCTCCAGTTCGGCAGCGCCGCCGACGAGATCCAGGTCGAGGACCTCACCTTCAAGCCCGCCACCACCGCCATCGTCGTCGAGGACGATTCCGCCGACGGGGGCGCCGACGACTCCGACGACGACCTGTTCGCGGACGACTTCGACTTCGGAAGCGACGACACCGCCGACGATCTCGACAGCCTCGACGACGACGCCGGCCGGTCGAGCCGTTCCTCGACCAGCCGCTCCTCCCGCTCCAGCCGCTACGACGACCTCGAGCGCGAGCGCGAGACCACCCGGTCGAGCCGGTCGAGCCGTTCCTCGGCCAGCCGCTCCTCCCGCTCCAGCCGCTACGACGACCTCGACGAGGCCGACACCGTCTCGCGCGCCCGCAAGGAGCGCGACTCCCGCTCCAGCGGCTCCGCCGACGACGTGAAGGCCACGGTGACCACCCGCATCGGCGCCTCCCGCTTCCAGGAGCTCTCCTTCATCACCTACGGCGGCGAGGCGGTCTTCGTGCCCACGCCGGGCCTGGGCATCGTCGTCGGGGTCGAGGCCTATTCCACCCGCCGGGAGGTCCCCGAGGTGCTGCTGCCCGAGGGCACCGAGGGCATCTACCAGTGGAACACGATCCTGCCCTTCAACCTGGGCATGGTCTACCGCATGGGCTCCGGCTCGGTGCGGCCCTACGTCGGCGCCGACGCCCAGTTCATCCCCGGCTACGTCAAGGACGCCGGCGGCGTCGCGGTGGGCATGCGCGCCCGGGGCGGCTCCGACTTCATGGTGGCCGAGCGCTTCGGCTTCAACCTGAACCTCAGCGCCGGCTTCTGGAGCGGCCAGAACTTCGAGACCGTCCAGCGCGAGTTCGACCGCTCCGCCATGGTGCCGCAGATCTCCGGCGGCACGGTCTTCACCTTCTGAGCGCCCCGTGAGCGCGCACCGCCCGCCCCGGGGGGTCGGCGTCCTCTGCCTGGCCCAGGCGGCGGTGTTCGGCGCGCTCGCCTGGCACAGCCGCCTCGCCTGGCCGCCGATGACGGGGCTGGCCGTCGCCGGGGGCCTCGGCATGATCGGGGCCGCCGCGGGCATCCTCCTCCGGCGTTCCGGTCGGGCCGCCTTTCTCGGAGGGCTCGTCGCCCTGCTGGCGGCGGCGGTGGCGACGGGCCTCTACCTCCACGCCGCCTGGCACCTCGTCGCCCGCTTCGGCCCCGACGCGGCCCGGGCCGGGCGCGTCGCCCTGGGCTCCGTCTTCCTGGCGATCCCCTGGGTCGCCGGCCTGCCGGCCTGGCTGGTGGCGCGCTTCCGGCCCACGAGCTGGGGCCGGGCGGCCGGGGGCGCGGCGATCCTCGCGGTGGCCCTGCCGCCCCTGGCCGGTCGCGCCGCCCACGGCCCGGTGGCGCGCTGGCCAGCCCAGGCGGACCTCCCCGCCGCCGCCGAGGCCGCCTTCGCCCGGTGGCAGGGAGGGGAGGCCGCCCTTCCCGTCGGCGAGGGCCCCGCCACCGTGCTGCTCACCGCCTGGGGCGACGGCCGGGCCCGGGCCACGGCCCGCGGCGACGGCGACACCCTCGGCGAGGCGGTGGCCGAGGCCCTGGCCGGCCTGCCGCCGCCGGAGGGGGCCCGGCCGGCGCTGGTGCTGGACGCGGCCCGGGTCGCCTGGGACGAGGGGCCGGCCCCCCCGGGGCGGGGCGGCTGGCTCACCGAGAAGGGCGGCGCCGGGCCGACGACCGCCTGGCGCCCCGACGCCGTGGTCGGCCGCGCCCCCCTGCCCGGCTGGCCCATCCCCGATCTCGCCGCGCCCGAGGGAGCCTGGTGGGCGGCTTTCGACGGAGCGGTGGCCGACGCCAGCGGGGCCCGCCTCCTGGACCACGGCTGGACCGCGCCCCCGGCGCTGGATGCCCGCGAAGCGCGCGAGGCCGCGGTGCGGGGCGGGCGCATGCTCGCCCGAAACCAGGGCGACGACGGCCGCTTCGCCTACCTCCTCCTCGGGCCCGACGCCGAGCCCGCGGGGAGCTACAACCTGCCGCGCCACGCCGGCACGAGCTGGTTCCTCGGCCGCACGGCCGCCGCCACCGGCGACGCCGTCGCCGCGCGAGCCGCCGACGCCGGCATCGCCTGGATGCTCCGGCACACCACCCGCCTCGAAGACGGACGCGCCTTCGTCGCCGATCCCAAGCGCAAGGACGGCAAGGTCTGGGTGGGCACCACGGCCCTGGCCCTCCTCGCCGCCCTGAGCCGCGACCACCCGGCCGCCGGCCCCTGGGCGCGCTTCGTCGCCTCCTCGGTGGACGAGGCCGGGCGGGTGCGCGGCGAGGCCCGCCTCGACGACGGCGCCTTTCCCGCGCAGCGCGAGAACCCCTACGGCCAGGGACAGGTGCTCCTCGCCCTCGCCGCCGCCGTCCGCGCCGGCCTCGACGAGGCGCGCCCGGCGCTCGTGCGCCTCGCCCGGCGGGCCGACGAGGGCTACGCCCCGCTCGGGGCCGACAAGCTCCTCACCCTCGACGAGCACTGGGCCTGCCTGGCGGCCCTCGCCACCCGCGACGCCCTCGGCCGGGCCGCCGGCTGGCCGGTCTGCCGGGCCTACCTCGCCCACGAGCTGCCCGATGCCCCGAGGGGCGGCGACCTGTGGCCCTCGGCCGGCCCCGGGGG
>WGAH01000680.1 GCA_015489145.1 Deltaproteobacteria bacterium | reverse complement strand
CCCGGGCGGTGCGGGCATCGGGAAAGCGCCGGTCGGGGTCCGGGTCGAGGAGCCGGGCGAGGGAGTCCGCCACCGGCTCGGAGACGGCGACGTGGCGGCGCCAGTCGAGGCGCGGGCCCTCGACCAGCTCCCGCGGCTCCCGCCGGGTGAGCAGCGCCACGAGCAGCGCGCCGAGGCCGTAGAGGTCGGTGCGGGCGTCGGCCTCGCCCATGAACTGCTCGGGCGCCATGTAGCCGAAGGTGCCGGCCACGGTGCTGCCGCCGAGGTCGGGGTCGACGACGGCGTCGCGCGCGGCCCCGAAGTCGATGAGGTGGAGCCGGCCGTCCGGGTCGCGCACGACGTTGGCGGGCTTGAGGTCGCGGTGGAGCACCGGCGGGGCCAGGCCGTGCAGCCAGGCGAGGATGTCGAGGAGCTCGCCGGCGACGTCGAGGATCTCGTCCACCGAGAACCGGCGGGCGGCGGCCTCCTCGGCGAGGGTGCGCCCGGGGACGTACTCGCGGACGAAGAAGAAGGCGCGCCCGCGCCCCTCGCCCACCTCGTAGGAGCCGAGGCCGCGCGGGATGGCGGGGTGGTCGAGCTGCTCGAGGACCCGCGCCTCCCGGCGGACCAGCTCGCGGGTCTTGGCGTCGGGGAGGCGCGCGAGGGGCACCTCCTTGACGAGGCGGGTCGCGCCGGTGGCGGTGTCGAGGGCGCGCCAGGTCGTGCCGGTGGCGCCGGCGCCGAGGCGCGCGTCGAGCCGGTAGCGCCCGCCGAGCAGCGGGTCGTGCCCGCAGGACTCGCAGGGGCGCGCCGCGGCGGCTTCGCCGCACCAGCAGCAGTGCATGGCCCGACCTCCCGGCGGGGTCCGCGTGTCGCCTATTCCCGCCGGCGCCGAGAAGCCACGGCCGGAGCGGTCCGGCAGGCTGGCGCCCCGCCGCCGCTCTCCCGCCGGCGGCCGGCGCGGGCCGTCGGCCCCGTGGACCCGCCTCCCGCGCCGGCTTAGGCCCGAGCGGAACCCGAACCGGAGGGCCGCCGTGAACCTCGCGCTGCGCGGTCCCGCGCTCCTGCCCCGCGCCGACGAGCGGCGCCTGGACTACCTGCCCGACGCGGTCATCGACGTCGACGAGGAGGGCCGCGTCCGCGAGGTGGGCCCCGCCGCCGCCGGCTCCCGCGTCCCCCTCACCCACCCGGGCTGCGTGTGGCTTCCGGGCTTCGTCGACACGCACCTCCACTACCCCCAGACCCGCATCCTCGGCAGCGCCAGCGGTCCCCTCCTCGAGTGGCTCGACGGCGCCGTGTTCCCGGAGGAGGCGCGCTTCGCCGATGCGGGCTACGCCCGCGCCGTCGCCCGGGAGTTCTGCCGGCACGCGCTGCGCCAGGGCACCACCGCGGTGTCGGTCTTCGGCTCGCCCCACCCCGAGGCCACCGCGATCCTGTTCGACGAGATGGCCCGGGCCGGCCTGCGGGGTCAGGCCGGGCTCACCCTCATGGACCGGGGGGCGCCGCCGGCCAACCTCCTCGCCGCCGGCCCGGCCGTCGAGGCCGCCGCCGACCTCGCCCGGCGCTGGCACGGCCGCGACGACGACCGCCTGCGCTTCTGCGTCACCCCGCGCTTCGCCCTGTCCTGTTCGCCCGAGCTGCTCGCGGCGGCCGGGCAGCTCGCCGCCGACCTCGACCTCCCGGTGCAGACCCACCTGTCCGAGAACGTCGACGAGATCGCCGCCACCGCCCGGGCCTTCCCCGAGGCCCCCGACTACCTCGGCGTCTACGAGCAAGCCGGGCTCGTGCGCCCGGGCGCCGTCTTCGCCCACTGCGTCCACCTCGACGACGGCGGCTGGCGGCGGCTGGCGGCGGCCGGCGCCGGCGTCGCCCACTGCCCCGACAGCAACTTCTTCCTCGGCAGCGGCGTGATGCCGCTGGCCCGGGGGCTGCGGCACGGGGTCGCCGTGGGGCTCGGCACCGACGTGGGGGCCGGCCGCAGCTTCTCGCTCCGGCGCATCGCCGCCGCCGCCTACGACGCCAGCCTGCTCGCCGGCGAGGCGGTGGAGCCCGAGGCGATCCTGTGGCTCGCCACCGCCGGCGGCGCGGCGGTGCTCGGCCTCGGCGACCGGGTGGGCCGCATCGCCGCGGGCCTCGAGGCCGACCTCGTCGCCCTGCCCATCCCGGAGCTGGCCTCGGGCGACCTCGACCCCGCCGACCCGGGCGCGAAGCGGCGAATCGTCGACCGCCTCTGCTTCGACCGCGACGCCGGGCCCGCTCGCGCGACCTACGTCCGCGGCCGGCTCGCCTGGCTCGACGGCTGAGGAGCCCCTCCCCGGGCCGCGCGGGCCCCCGGGACACCGTTCCCCCGACGGCGGTTTCCCGGGGCCGCGGCGGGCGGCCGAGACCGGGCCCTCCAGTCGCGGCGGGCGAATTCCGTTCCCCCGCGCGAACCCCCGCCGCGACCGGGAGCCCACCATGCCTGCCCGCCGGGTGCTGTTCGTCGAGGACGACGAGGCGATTCGCGACTTCTACCTGATGTTCGTCGCCCGCCTGCTGCCGGGCGTCGCCGCCGAGGCGGTGGGGCGGGGCCGCGAGGCCCTGGAGCGGGTGGCGCGCGGCGGCGTGGACCTGGTGGTCTGCGACCTGCGCCTGCCCGACATGGACGGCGGCGCCCTGGCCCGCGCCCTGGCGGACCACCCGGGCAGCCGCGCCCTGCCCGTGCTGCTCGTGTCGGGAGGCCACGTGCCCGGGGAGCTGCTCGCCCTGCCCAACGTCGCCGGCTTCCTCGGCAAGCCCTTCGGTCCCGAGCGGCTCGTCCACCGCATCGCCAGCCTGCTGCACGTGGCGGCCCCGGCCCCCGCCGCCAGCGGCCGACCGGGGGCCTGAAAGGCCGGCCGGAGTCCGGCGCGCCTCCCCCCGCCTCGCGATGCCGGCCGGAGCCCGGCAATCCTCCTCCCCGCGGGAAGGCGCTGGCGTCTCCGCCCCCCCGAGCCGGCGGCGGGACTCTCACTCAGGCCATCTGTGTCGACAGAGTGGGGCCGAGTGCGAGTCGGGCGGAACAGAGACGGGCTGAACGCGAATTCAGTGACGGGCCCCGGGTGGGGGCTCACGGCAGAAAGCCGGTTTTCGCGAAGCCCCGCGCCCGGGGAGGCCCGCTGAATCGCATTCACCGCGTCTGTGTCGGCGAGATGTGACGTTCACCCCCTCTGTGTTTCCGCGGACTCGCACTCGGGCCATCTGTGTGCACGGAGTGGGGGTGAATGCGCGTTCCCCGGCCAGGGCCGGGCCGCCGGGGCCCGGCGGCTCCTGCCGCGCGCGGCGGTACCGGCCCGAGTCCGCCGCGCCGGGCCTTCACCGCGCCTCGACGTGCTCCGCCACCGCCTCGACGGCGGCCTCGCCGTCGGTCCACGCCAGCGACCGCGGCGCGAGGAGGCGCAGGCGCGTCTCCTGGCGGGTCACCACGGGCACCCCGAGGCGGTCGTGCCGGTGCTTCGGCGGCTTGCCGGCGGCGGCGCGGGCGGCGACGAAGGCGCGGTGGGCGGCGAGGCGGCCGGCGGCGCGGGCGCGCCCCTCCGCCACCGCCGCGTCGAGGGCCGCGCGCTGGTGGTCGAGCAGGCTCGGGTCGCGCTCCACCTGCACGCTCGACCGGCCGGCGGCGAGGGCGGCGGCCCCGGTGGTGCCGGTGCCGGCGAAGGGGTCGAGCACCACCTCGCCCTCGAGGCTGAACATGCAGCACAGGCGGTAGGGCAGCTCCAGGGGGAAGGCGCCGGAGCGCTCGCGCCCCGCCCGGCCGAGCTTCTGCCGGGTGCCCGGGAGGTCCTGCCACACGTCGGAGAACCAGGCGTTGCGCTCCTCCCAGAAGAAGGCGCTGCGGGCGCGGGCCGCGCGGGCCTCGGCGTCGCGGAAGCGCCTCGGAGGCCCCTTTCGGAAGATGAGCACGTACTCGTGCTCGTAGGTGACGTAGGCTCCGGCGGGCAGCATTCCCGAGCCCATGAACTTGTTGGGGGCGTTGGTGGGCTTGCGCCACAGCACGTCGGGCAGCACGTCGAGGCCGAGGTCGGCCATCGCCGAGACGATGCGGGCGTGGTTCGGGTAGAGGCGGAAGACGCCGCCGACGGTGCGGGTGGCGTCGCCGACGTTGATGCAGGCGAAGCCGCCCGGCACGAGCACCCGCGCCACCTCGGCCCAGGCGCGGTCGAGCTCGCGGTGCATGGCGGCGAAGGCGGCGGGGCCGTCCTCGCGGGCCAGGGCCTCGGCCGCCTCGGCGCTCATCGCGGCGAAGGCCGCGTCCCACATCGCCACCATCGGGTAC
>WGAH01000679.1 GCA_015489145.1 Deltaproteobacteria bacterium | reverse complement strand
CATCCCACCCACCCACGGAGTCGACATGCAGCTCGTCCACCGCCTCATCGAAGACGAATCCGGCGCCACCGCCATGGAGTACGGCCTCATCGCCGGCCTCGTGGCCGTCGCGATCATCGCCGCGCTCACCGCGCTCGGCACCTCGCTCACCAACCTGTTCAGCGGCGTGGCCCAGACCCTCAACTCCGCCACCTCGTAGGCGGGGGAGCAGGGGCCCGGCCCATGCCCGAGCTGCCGACCGCCATCCTGTGGGTGCTGGTCGGCCTCGCGGCGATCTGGGACGTGGCCCAGCGCCGCATCCCCAACCGCCTCGTCCTGGTCGGCCTGCTGGCCGGGACGGGGCTGGCGGCCTGGTCCGGCGGCTTCGCCGGGCTGGGCCGTTCGCTGTTGGGGGCCGCGACGGCGCTGGCCATCCTCCTCCTCCCCTTCGCCCTGCGCCGCCTCGGCGGCGGGGACGTGAAGCTCGCGATGCTCATCGGCGCCTTCGTCGGCTGGAAGGGCGCCGTCCACGTGATCCTGGTCGGCACCGTGCTGCACGGGCTGCTGTCGCTGGCGCTCCTCGTGCTGCTCCGCGGGATGCCCGGCATCGAGGCCGTCCTCGCCCGCGTCCGCCAGGTCCCCCACGCCCTGGGCTACGCCGCCGCCACCGTCCTCTACACCCTCGGCTTCCTGCACTTCTTCTGACACCCGCGCCCCCCGCGCCGGCCTGCGGCGCGCGGGCGTGGTACCGCCTCCCTCCTTCCCGTATAGTCCCCCTGAGCAACTCGGCTGGAGTGACCGATGCAGCGCCAACAGACGGGCGGACGCCTCAAGGCGGCCCTGTTCATGACCATCGCCGTGGCGATCGCCGCGCTGCTCGCCTTCATCGTCCTGCGCACGATGCAGGCCGCCAACCGCCAGCTCGAGCAGGCCCGCCGCGGCCCGCGCAAGGTCGAGGTGGTCGCCGCCGCCAACGACCTCTACATGGGCATCCCCATCACCCTCGAGGACCTCCGCACCGTCGAGGTCCTGCCCGACGCCGTACCGACCGACCTCGTCTTCACCAACCCCGGCGACGTCGTGGGCCGCACCCCCCGCGAGCGCATCCTCGCCGGCGAGGTGATCCGCGAGGAGCGCCTGGCCGACCCCACCGCCGGCAAGGGGCTCAACGCGATCATCACCCCGGGCAAGCGCGCGATGACCATCGAGGCCGACGCCCGCAGCAGCCTCGGCGGCTTCCTCCAGCCCGGCAACTACGTCGACGTGATCGTCACGATTCGCCCGGACGACTCGTCGATCCAGTCCAAGTGGCTCACCGAGACGATCCTCCAGGCGGTGCGGGTGCTCGCGGTGGGCGACACCACCGTCCCCGGCGGCGAGGAGAAGAAGAAGTCCCGCTCCTCGCGCGGCAAGTCCAGCCGCCGGCGCATTCCCGTCACCCTGGAGCTCACCCTGGAGGAGGCCGAGAAGCTCGCGCTCGCCTCCTCGCGCGGCGACCTGCACCTCGTGCTCCGCAGCGACATCGACATCATCCTCCAGGACACCAACGGGCCGGTGAACACCAACGCGCTGCTCGGCGTCGCCTCCAACGACGCCGACAAGACCCGCGAGGTCCGCGCCCGCGCCGCCGCCCGCGTGCGCCGCCCCGCGCCCAAGCCCCCGGAGGAGGAGCCCAGGAACCTCATCTCGGCCGAGGTGATCCAGGGCTCCGAGACCGAGGAGGTCAAGTTCGACCAGGAATCCGGCCAGAAGATCGAGTCCGACGCCCAGAGCACCAGGAATCGCCGTCGCTGACCGCCCTCGCTGGAGCTGCCGATGTTCCGAGCCCTCCTCGCCGCCCTCGCCCTCCTGTTCCTGGCCCCGCCGACCGCGCGAGCCGCCGGGGACGCCCCGCCCTGGATCGACGTCGAGGTCGGGCAGTCCTACGTCTTCAAGGTGGACCGCGCCATCGCCCGCGTGCTGATCAGCGACCCGGAGGTCGCCGAGATCAAGCTGCTGGAGCAGGGCCAGGTCCAGATCCGCGGCGTGACCACCGGCTCCACCGACCTCTGGATCTGGTACGTCGACGACACGGCCAACCCGGTCTCCTACGAGCTGACGGTCCACCGGGATCTCGCCGACCTGATCCGCCGCGTGGACGGCTTCGTCGACGGCACGCCCCCCCGCATCTACCCGCTCCTCGACCGCATCGTGGTGGAGGGCCCCGTCTCCGACGTCGAGACCCTCGAGCGAATCGCCGACGTGGCCCGCGTCTACGACGAGGATTTCGTCAACCTCATGACGGTGACCGGCGACCACCAGATCCAGCTCGACGTGGTCTTCGCCGAGGTCAACCGCACCGCCCTGCGCGAGCTGGGCCTCAACGGCATCTTCGGGACCGGCAGCGCCGCGGGCAGCATCGCCGGCCCCGACTCGATCAGCTCCTCGCTGGTCAACGTGCCCGCCGAGATCGAGCAGGGGGGGAACCTCGTCGAGAACGCCGCCCAGTACGTCAACAGCGGCTACGCCACCGCGCCCGGGGCCGGCACCTTCAACCTCGTCGGCGTCATCCTCGACCCGATCAACCTCGGCGCCATCCTCAGCGTGCTGGAGCAGAACTCGATCTCCAAGGTCCTCGCGCGCCCCTCGCTCACCGCCCTGTCGGGACAGCAGGCCGAGTTCCTCGCCGGCGGCGAGGTGCCCATCCCCGTCGCCCAGACCGGCTCCCGCATCAGCCTCGAGTTCAAGGAGTACGGCGTCAAGCTGATCTTCGTCCCCACCGTCCTCGGCGGGGACGTGGTGGACATGCGGGTCTACATCGAGGTCAGCGACATCGACAGCTCCAACAGCATCCGGCTCACCGGCATCGAGATCCCGGGCTTCCTGTCGCGCAAGTCCCAGTCGCACCTCCGCATCCAGAGCGGCAAGACCTTCGCGATGGCGGGCATGCTGCACGAGACCGTCCGGTCCACCGTCATGAAGGTGCCGGTGCTCGGCGACATCCCCATCGTCGGGGCCCTGTTCCGCTCGGTGAACCACCGCCGCGACGAGACGGAGCTGATGATCTTCGTCACGCCGCACCTCGTGCGTCCGATGGCGCCGGAGGAGGTCCCGGCGCCGCCGGGCACCACCGAGGACTACAACCCCAACGACTTCGAGCTGTTCCTGATGGGATTCGACCACCGCCCCAACTCCCGCACCGAGGAGCCCACCGGCCCCATCGGTCTGGCGCGGTAGGAGCCGGGCCATGCGGCGACAGCACGGCATTCGCGGCGCGGCCTCGGTCCTGGTGGTGGGCGTCGAGCCCCGCGGCATGGGCCTCATCCGGGAGTGCCTCGGCGCCGAGGCGGTGCTGCCCACCCACGTCACCCCCTACGAGGACGCGGCGGCCATCGTCCAGAAGAGCCGCCCCAACGTGGTGATCGTCGGCTTCGACGCCGACCCCGAGCAGGCGGTCCGCCTCGGCCCGGCGCTGCTCGCCGAGTCCAAGTCCGTGCACCTCGTGGCCATGTCCGAGCAGACCGACCCGGAACGCATCCGGGCGGCGATGCGGGCCGGCTACCGCGAGTACGTCGTGCTGCCCGACGACGCCGACCTGCTCCGCAAGGCGGTCCACGAGGGCGCCTACGGCAGCGACGAGGAGGAACCCCAGGGCGAGGTGATCGCGCTGGTGGGCAGCAAGGGCGGCGTCGGGGTCACGACCCTCGCGGTCCACCTCGCCGCCGAGCTGAGCCCCGTGCACCGGGTCTGCGTCGTCGACATGGACTTCTCGATGGGCGACGTGGCGGCCTTCCTCGACCTGCAGCCCACCCGCTCGATCTACGACCTCCTCCACGAGGTGCACCGCCTCGACCGTCGCATGCTGGCGGGATCGGTGCTGGTCCACCCGAGCAAGGTCCACGTCCTGCCGCAGCCCACCGAGCTGATGGATCTCGAGGAGATCCGGGGCGACGACATCCTCCGCATCCTCAACGCCGCCGCCGACGCCTACCAGTACGTCCTCGTCGACTGCGGCGGGCGCATCGACGAGACCACGCTGACGACGACCACCGTCGCCGACCGGGTCTTCCTCGTGTGCCGCCCCACGGTGGTCGCCGTCAAGAACGCCTGGCGCCGCCTGCAGCTCATGGAGCGGGTGGGCATCGAGAAGGACGCGATCCGCCTCATCGTCAACCGGTGGACCCGCGAGTCCGAGCTGTCGATCAAGGACATCGAGACCCACCTCGACGTCCCGGTCGCCGCCACCATCGCCGACGACCCGGCATCCTGCGACAAGGCGGTCAACATGGGCCGCCTGCTCCGCGAGGTGAACCGGCGCTCCCCCGCCCTGCGCGACATCGGCGCCGCCGTCGATCTCATCACGACCGGCGCCGAGCGCATCGAGTCCGAGTCCGACGGCCACAAGCCCTTCTGGAGCCTGTTCAGGTAGACCTCACCCGGGATTCGCCCATGTCCTCGTCCAAGCTCATCGATCGCGTGCGCGGCGCCCACCAGCGCTACCGGGCGGGGAGCAGCACCGACTCCGCAGAGTTCGAGCGCATCAAGAAGCAGCTCCACAACGAGCTGCTCGAGTCCCTCGACTTCGAGCAGGTCGGCCGCACCCCCCGCGACGAGCTCTCCCGCCGGCTCCGCCTCACCCTCACCGAGACGGTCGAGACCCGGGCGCTGCCGCTGAACCGCCTCGAGCGCGAGCGCCTCGTCGAGGAGATCCTCGACGAGATCCTCGGCCTCGGACCCCTCGAGCCCCTGCTGCGCGACCCCGAGATCAGCGACATCCTCATCAACGGCCACGACACGGTCTACGTCGAGAAGAAGGGCAAGCTCCAGAAGGTGGACGTGCGCTTCAACGGCGACGCCCACCTCATGCAGATCATCGACCGCATCGTCAGCGCGGTGGGCCGCCGCATCGACGAGACCAACCCGATGGTCGACGCCCGCCTCAGCGACGGCAGCCGCTTCAACGCGATCATCCCGCCGCTGGCCCTCGACGGCCCCTGCGTCTCGATCCGCCGCTTCGGCACCGTGCCGATCACCGCCAGCGACCTCGTCGCCTTCGGCTCGGTGCCGGCGCCGATCCTCGAGATCCTGAAGGGCTGCGTCAAGAGCAAGCTCAACATGGTGATCAGCGGCGGCACCGGCTCCGGCAAGACCACGCTGCTCAACGTGCTGAGCGGCTTCATCCCCGTGGGCGAGCGCATCATCACCATCGAGGACGCCGCCGAGCTCCAGCTCCAGCAGCCCCACGTCGTGCGCCTGGAGACCCGCCCCCCCAACCTCGAGGGCAAGGGCGAGATCACCGCCCGGGACCTCGTCCGAAACGCGCTCCGCATGCGGCCCGACCGGGTCATCCTCGGCGAGATTCGCGGCGCCGAGGCCATCGACATGCTCCAGGCGATGAACACCGGCCACGAGGGCTCCCTGGCCACCGTCCACGCCAACTCCACCCGCGACGCCCTGGCGCGCTTCGAGACGATGATCGGCATGGGCATGCCGAACCTCTCCGACAAGAACATCCGCGAGATGATCGCCCGGGCCCTCGACGTGATCATCCAGGTCGACCGCCTGAGCGACGGCAGCCGCCGCCTGCTGGAGCTCACCGAGATCGTCGGCATGGAGGGCAGCGTCGTCACCACCCAGAACATCTTCGAGTTCAAGCAGCGCACCGTCGACGAGGACGGGCGCGTGCGCGGCACCTTCCGCGCCACCGGCACCCGGCCCAAGTTCACGGGCCGCCTCGCGCGCAACGGGATCCACATCCCGGCCGAGGTCTTCCGCTTCCGGATGGACGTCTGATGCGGCCGATCGTCCTCCTCGGCGTCGCGGCGCTGGTCTTCGTCGGCGCCCTGGTGGTCGGCCTGCTGGCCTGGTGGGCGTGGCAGGCCCGCCGCCAGGCCCGGGCCGAGGCGCTGGCGCGGCGCCTCGGCATCCAGGCCGAGACCCGCGACGACCCCCTCCTCGCCTTCCAGCAGGAGGAGTCCCTCGCCGCCTGGCTCGGCGGCATCGGCGACGGCCTGCAGCGCCTCATCCGGCAGGCCGACGCGCCCTACGACCTCGGCGGCCTGCTGCGCCGCGTGGCCGCCTTCGCCCTTCTCGGCCTCGTCGCCGCCGGCATCGCGCTCCGCAGCGCCCTCGCCTTCGCCGGCCTCCTCCTCGGGCTGTTCCCCCTGTGGCTGCTGCGGCGGCAGGCCCGCAAGCGGGCGCTGCGCCTCTCGGAGCAGCTCCCCGACGCCCTCGACCTCGTCGCCCGCTCCCTGCAGGCCGGCCACGGCCTCAGCGACGCGATGCGCCTGTGCGCGGAGGAGATGCAGGACCCGGTCGCCACCGAGTTCGGCCGCGTCTACGAGGAGCACAACCTCGGCCGCGACCTGCGCGACTGCCTCGACAACCTCGCCGAGCGCAACCCCGGCAACTTCGACCTCAAGATCTTCGTCAGCTCGGTCCTCCTCCAGCGCGACACCGGCGGCAACCTCATCGAGATCCTCGAGAACATCTCCAAGACGATTCGCGACCGCTTCGTGTTCCAGGCCAAGGTTCGGGCGCTCACCGCCGAGACCCGCATGAGCGCCCTCATCCTCGGCGGCCTTCCCTTCATCCTGGCGCTGCTGATCAGCTTCGTGCGCCCCGACTACCTCGACCCGCTCTTCGACGACCCGATCGGCCGGGTGGCCGGGGGCGCCGGGCTGGGGTGGTTCCTCACGGGCGTGCTGGTCATGCGCAACCTCACGCGCATCGAGGTGTGAGGTGCAGTGGTCCGCCTGGGTCCCCTACGTCGCCACCGCCGGCACCTTCGTCGTCGTCCTCGCCCTCGCCTTCGCCGTCCGGGTGCTGCTGAACCCCGAGCGCACCGCCCGCGACCGCGTCGCCGACCTCACCGGCGGCCCGATGCGCCAGCAACAGTCCCTGCTCGTCCAGGACCGGCGCGAGCAGCCCTCGGGCATGACCTGGAAGGTCGGCCAGCTCGCCCGCCCCCAGGACCAGAGCGAGGCCGAGCAGCTCCGCGACCGCCTGCTGCAGGCCGGCTACCGATCCGGCCACGCCCTGGAGCTCTACAGCGCCGTCCGCGTGCTGCTCGCCCTGGCCCTCGGAGGCCTCGGCCTCGCCGTGGGCCTCGGCCAGCACCTCGCGACGATCTACACCGCCTTCTTCGCGCTGGCCGGCTTCACCCTCGGCTACTACCTGCCGAGCGTCTACCTCGACATGCGGGTGCGCCGGCGCCAGGAGCGGCTGATCAAGTCCTTTCCCGACGCCCTCGACCTGCTGGTGAGCAGCGTGGAGGCCGGCCTGGGCCTCGACGCCGCCTTCCGGCGCGTGGCCGACGAGATGGAAAGCGCCGCTCCCGAGCTCGCCCGGGAGCTGCAGATGGTCAACCACGAGGTCGCCGCCGGCGTTCCCCGGGTCGAGGCCCTCCGTCACCTCGACCGGCGCACGGGTCTCGACGAGGTGAACAGCCTCGTCAACGTGCTGATGCAGGCCGAGCGCTTCGGCACCAGCGTCGCCCGGGCGCTCCGCATCCACAGCGAGCTGGTCCGCAAGAAGCGCATGCTCGCCGCCGAGGAGAAGGCCGCCGCGATCTCGCCCAAGCTCACGGTGGTGATGATCCTGTTCATCTTCCCGATGCTGTTCATCGTGCTGGTGGGCCCGGCCGTCATCTCGGTCATGCGAAACCTGCTGCCCACCATGGCGGGGAACTGAGCCGATGATCGCCGCGCTGCTACCCCTCCTCCTCGCCGGCGCGCCCCTCGCGGCGGCGGCCGGGGACGACGCCGAGAGCCGCCCCCCCTGGGAGACGCAGGAAGGCCGCGTCGCCACCCGCCTGGACCTCGCCCGGGTGCTCATCGAGGGCGGCAACGCCGAGGCGGCGCTCACCCTGCTGGCCCAGCTCCGCAAGGAGGGCGTGCGCGACCCGCGCCTCGACGTGCTCCAGGGACGGGCCCTCCGGCTGATGGGGCTCACCGACGACGCCCGGGAGGTGCTCGTGGCGGCGGTGAAGCGCCACCCCCGCGACGCCGAGGCCCACGACCAGCTCGGCATCCTCGACCTCGACGCCCACGACCTCGACGCGGCGATCGCCCGCTTCGAGCGGGCCCGGGCCCTCGACCCGGACAACCCCGATTATGCCAACAACCTGGGCTTCGCCCTGCTGGCCGCGGGCCGGGCCCACGAGGCGGTGCCCCCGCTGCGCGAGGCCCTGCGCCTGGACCCCACCCGCGCCCGCATCCGCAACAACCTCGGCTTCGCCCTGGTGGCCGACGGCCACCCGGACGAGGCCTGGCGGGTGTTCCGCGCCGGGGGCGACGAGGCCGGCGCCCGCTACAACCTCGGACTGGGCCTCGAGCTCGCCGGCGACCTCGACGGCGCCCGCGCCCAGTACGCCCGCGCCGTCGAGCTGCGCCCCGGCTTCGCCGCCGCCCGCGAAGCCCTCGCGCGCCTCGATCCCCAGGCCGCCCCTCCTCCGCAACCCCCCACCGAGGATCCGCCATGACCCGCTTCCGGTCCCTCGCCCTCCTCGGCCTCGCCGGCTGCGCGTCGCCGACCCACCTCCAGTACGACTTCGGCCGCGCCTACACCGACACCCTGGCGATCCAGTCCGATCTCCAGCGGGCCTCCGCGGCCGGGGACGCCTATCCCTTCGGCGGCATCGAAGGCCTCGAGCTGCGGCAGCGCGTGACCGAGGAGACCACCGACGCCGAGTCCGGCACCGCCGAGTACGTGGACAGCTTCGACGTGCAGTAGCCGTGCCCCGCCTGCGCGCCCTGGAGGCCTCGGCGAGCACGATCCTCAGCCTCGCGGCGGGCCTGCTCACCGTCGCGGCGGTCGCCTCGGCCTGGGTTCCCCTCGTCCACCAGGCCGACGCCATCGCCACCGCCCACATGGACGAGCGGCTGAAGCTCGTCGCCGTGCTGGCCAGCGAGGAGATCAACCGCGAGCAGGGCATGGCCGCCCCCGCTCCGGGCGCCGACTGGCGCCCCCCCACCGCCGTCGCCCGGCGCCTCGAACGGCTCCTCTCCCTGCCCCCCGTCGAGCTGGTGGCGCTCCTCGCCCCGGACGGCACCCCCCTCCTCGGCGTCCTCGCCGAGGGCAGCCTGGTCCCCCGGGCCCTCGCCGACCTCGCCCGCGCCTGCGCCGAGGACCCGCCGCCGGCGGTCGAGGCCGCCGGCCGGCGCTACCAGGCGGCCTGCGCGCCCCTCACCGATCTCGCCGACCGCCCCGCCGGCTTCCTCGTCGTCGCCGCCCCCGCCGACACCGGCGGCCTGTCCCGCGCCGGGCTGCTCCGGGCGAGCGGGCTCATGGTGGCCCTCGGCGCCCTGGCCGGCCTCCTGGTCATCCTCGGCACCCGCTGGCTGCTCGGCCCCGTCCACGAGCTGGCCGGGGCCGCGCGCCGCATCGCCGCCGGCGAGCGCGGGGTGCGGGTGGAGCCCCGCGGCCCCGAGGAGATCGCCCAGCTCGGCCGCGCCGTCAACGCCCTGTCGAGCTCCATCGCCGCCCGGGAGGACGAGATCCACAGCCGCATGAACGTGGTCACCCAGCTCTCGAGCATGGTGGCCCACGAGGTCCGCAACCCCCTCCAGAGCCTGTCGCTGCTGTGCAGCCTCGCCCGCACCGAGGAGGACCCGGAGGTCCGCGACAAGCTCCTCGCCGACATCGACAGCGAGATCCACGTGCTGGAGGGGGTGGTGCAGCGCTTCCTCCGCAACAGCGGCCCCCTGCAGATCTCCCGCGCCCCCGTCGACCTCGTGGAGCTGGTCCGCCGCGCCACCGCCGTCGCCGAGCCCGAGGCCCGCTCGCGCTCGGTCACCCTCATGGTCCACGCGCCGGCGCGCTTCGAGACGCGGGCCGACGGCTCCCTGGTGCGGCGCGCCCTCGAGAACCTGCTGCTCAACGCCATCGAGTTCGCCGGCCAGCAGCCGCCCGGCCACGTCACCGCCAGCCTGATCCCCCGGGGCGAGCAGGCCGTGCTCGTCGTGGACGACGACGGCCCGGGCGTGCCCCCGGAAGACCGCGATCGCATCTTCCACCCGTACTTCTCGTCCAAGGCCGGCGGCACCGGCCTTGGCCTCGCCCTCGTCAAGCAGGTATTCGAGGCTCACGGCGGGTCGATCCGCTGCGAGGATTCGCCCATGGGCGGGGCGCGCTTCGTCGCCACCCTGCCGCCCGAACCGCCCGGAGAGCAGCCATGAGCGCCGAAGCCGCCGCCCCCCTGCGCATCCTCGTGGTCGACGACAACCGCTCGGCGGCCGAGGCCATCGCCCTGCTCATCCGGCGGGAGGGGCACGAGGTCGAGGCGCTCCACGACGGCCGCAGCGCCATCGCCCGCATGGGCGAGGTCCGCTTCGACCTCGTGCTCACCGACCTCCGCATGGAGCCGGTGGACGGCCTCGAGGTGGTCGCCGCCGCCCGGGCCGCCGACCCGCCCGTCGACGCCATCGTGTTCACCGCCTACGGCTCGGTGGAGACGGCGGTGGCGGCCATGCGCCTCGGGGCGCGGGACTTCCTCACCAAGCCGGTGACGGCCGAGCAGATCCTCAAGCGCGTGCGCGAGTTCCGCCGCCCGGCCGGCGAGCTGCCCGACATCGTGGGCGAGAGCCCGGCCAGCGAGGCCCTGCGGGAACAGGCCCGGCAGGTGGCCGGGGTGCGAAGCACGGTGCTCATCACCGGCGAGACGGGCACCGGGCGCCGCTACCTCGCCCGCTGGCTGCACGCCCACGGGCTCGACGCCGACCGTCCCGTCGCGCTGGCCCTGCCCGGGCAGCTCCCGGATCCCCAGCACCTCGCCGCGGCGGGCACCCTGCTCATCCCCGGGGTGGACGACTGGGAGGCTTCGGCCCAGGAGGCGCTGCTTAGGCTCCTCGAGACCCTCGAGGCCGGGCAGCCGCCGCGGGTGATCGCCACCGCCAGCCCCGAGGTGGACCTGCGGGCGGCCCGGGAGGAGATCCCGGCGGAGCTCTACTTCCGCCTGGCCATCCTCGTGGTGCGGATTCCCCCCCTCCGCGAGCGCCCGGCCGACATCGCCCCCCTGCGCATCCTCGTGGTCGACGACAACCGCTCGGCGGCCGAGGCCATCGCCCTGCTCATCCGGCGGGAGGG